>JBJMGZ010000638.1:0-8995 GCA_045807605.1 Thermoanaerobaculia bacterium
CGGGGGGGCAACCCCCCGGCGCTTTTTTATTGATCCCATCCCCCCTCTCCCCGGCCCTCTCCCCCGCCTGCGCGGGGAAGAGGGAGCCCACCCGGCCGGCGCATGGAGGGGGGGCGGTGGTACACTCCGGGCCGCGCCGCAGGCGCAATAAACCGGGGTGTGTCCCTGTTGAGGGACATGAACCAGAGCACCCAAGGAGAAAGATCATGCGCCACAAGAATCTGGTTTTTCCGCTGTTGCTCCTTCTGCTCCTCGCGGGCCTGCCCGCGTCCGCCCAGCGCTGGGCCGGCAAGGGCCGCCTGCATGGAGAGATCAAGGACGAGCAGGGCCGTCCCGTCGAGGGCGCCACGATCTGGCTGCGTCTGGGCGACGCCGCGATCGACCCGAACAACCCGGGCGACGGCCCGAAGACGGTCACCACGAACAAGAACGGCAAGTGGTCCATCCTGGGTCTCGCCCAGGGTGCCTGGCGGGTCCTCATCCTCAAGGAGGGGTTCCTCCCCTCCGAGGGCAACGTCAAGGTCAACGAGTCGGGACCGCCGCCGCAGGCCATCGTCATCACCCTGAAGTCCATGTCGGCCGCCCAGGCCCAGGCCCAGGCCGCCCAGAAGGGGCCGAGCGTCCTCGACATCATCGAGGAGGGCAACCAGCTCCTGACCCAGGAGAAGTACCCCGAGGCCCGCGCCGCCTATGAGAAGGCCCTGGCCCAGCTGCCCGAGCCGGAGAGCCATCCGGCCATCCTGCGCGGCATCGCCCGCACCTGGTTCCAGGAGAAGCAGCCGGACAAGGCGATCGAGGTCCTGCAGCAGGCCCTCCAGATCAAGCCCGACGACGCCGAGTCGCTGCGGTTGCTCATCAACCTCCTCGTGGCCCAGGGCAAGGAGAAGGAAGCCGCCGAGTACATGGCCAGGCTCCCCCAGGGCGAGACCGTGGACCCGGCCACGCTGCTCAACATTGGCGTCAAGTACTACAACGAAAAAAAATATCCCGAGGCCGTGGAGGAGTTCAACAGGGTGGTGAGCGAGAATCCGAACCTGGCCGACGCCTACTACTACCGCGGCCGCGCCTATCTCGCCTCGGGCAAGACGGCCGAGGCCAAGGCCGATTTTCAGAAGCTCCTGGAGCTCGACCCGAAGCATGAGAAGGCTGAGGAGGTCCGGGAGTTCCTGAAGTCGATGTAAGCCGCCCTCCCCCTGAGATGCGCCGACCGCTCGCCGTCTCCCTCGCGCTCCTCGCCCTGATCGTCCTCGGAGCCGCCGTCTGGCGGCTCCGGGGAGAGGGGAGGAGCACGGGCGGTGATACCGGGATCATTGCTTCCAAGCGGCCCCGCGAGGCCGTCGACATCATCCTGATCACCATCGACACCCTGCGGGCCGACTCGGTCGGCTTCGCGGGCAACCGGGACGTCTCCACCCCGGTCCTCGACCGGTTGGCCGCGGCGGGGCGGGTCTACACGAACGCCCACGCCCACAATGTGGTCACGCTCCCCTCGCACACCAACATCCTGACCGGCCGCTACCCCTTCCAGCACGGGGTGCGCGACAACAGCGGCTTCACCCTGCCGGCATCGGTGCCGACCCTGGGCTCCCTGCTCAAGCAGGCCGGCTACGCCACGGCGGCTTTCGTCGGCGCCTATCCCCTGGACTCCCGCTACGGGCTGGGCCGGGGCTTCGACGTCTACGACGACGACTATCCCCGCGGATCGAACCCCGCGGAGTTCGTCATGGCCGAGCGCCGCGGCGACCAGGTGATCGCCCCGGCCCTGGCCTGGTGGCGATCTCAGACAGGGAAGCCCAGGTTCCTCTGGGTCCACCTCTACGATCCGCACGCCGCCTACGATCCGCCGGAGCCGTTCAAGTCGCGCTACGCGGCCCAGCCCTACCTGGGCGAGATCGCGGCCTCGGACTCGTTCCTCGCTCCGCTGCTGGAGCCCGTGCTGGACGGCAGGGAAGCTCCGGCCCTGGTGGTGGTCACGGCCGATCACGGCGAGGGGCTGGGAGACCACGGCGAGCTGACCCATGGCCTGTTCGCCTACGAGGCCACGCTCCACGTGCCCCTGGTGGTCTGGGGAGCCGGGGTGAGGCCGGGCCGCGACGATCGCTGGGCGCGGCACGTGGACATCGTGCCCACGGTGCTGGAACGGCTCGGGATCGATCCACCCGAAGGTCTCCCCGGCCGCTCTCTGCTGGAGCCGCCTGCCGAAGGGGACTCGTACTTCGAGTCGCTTTCGACCAACCTGAACCGCGGCTGGGCTCCCCTGCGCGGCGTGATCCGGGGCGGCAGCAAGTGGATCGAGCTGCCCGTGCCCGAGCTCTACGACCTGCCGCAGGACCCCGGCGAGCGGAAGAATCTTGCGGACAGCGAGCGCCGGACCGTGGCGGCCCTGCGCTCGGCCCTGCCCGAGGAGGCGGTCTGGCCGCCGCGCAAGGGGAACGTCACGGCCGAGGAGGAGCGCCGGCTGCGCAGCCTCGGCTACTCCGTGGGCAGCGGCACCACGAAGACGGTCTACACGGCGGACGACGATCCCAAGAACCTGATCGGGATCGACCGCAAGCTCCACCAGGTGATCGACCTCTACTCGCGCGGCAACTACGAGGAGGCCGCGCGCCTGGGACGGGAGGTCATCGCCGAGCGGCCGGAGCTCGCCGAGGCGTACGAGCAGGCGGCCCTGGCGCTGCGCCAGCTCGAGCGCCACGGCGAAGCGATCGCGGTGCTGCGCAGCGGCATCGGCAAGGTGGTCGCGGACGAGCTGCTGCGGCGTCAGCTGGGCCTCGCCCTGGCGGAGACCGGGCAGGCGAAGGAGGCGGTCGAGGTGCTGCAACCCTTCGCCGAGAGCGGCGATCCCGCGACCCTGGCGGCCCTGGGGATCGCGCTCTCCGACGCCGGCCGTCCTGCCGAGGGCGAGCAGGTGCTGCGCAGGCTCCTGGCGCAGGACGACTCCGATCCCAAGGCGCACGAGAACCTCGGCATCGTGCTGCTGCGCAGGAACCGCGCGGCCGAGGCCCGCGACGAGCTGAAGCGGGCGCTCGCGCTCAACGACCGGCTGCCGATCGCCTGGAACACGCTGGGCGTGGCGCTCTACCAGCTCGAAGGACCGGAGGCGGCGCTCGGCGCCTGGCGCAGGGCCTACGAGCTCGATCCGCAACAGTACGACGCGCTCTTCAACACCGGGCTGGTCGCGGCGAGCCTCGGCCGCCGGAACGAGGCGCGCGCCGCGCTCTCCCAGTTCGCCCGCACCGCGCCGCCGCAGCGCTTCGACGCGGACATCCGCAAGGCGCGAGCCCTTCTGCAGGAGATCGGGGGGTGAAGCGCTCCGCCGCCGTCCTTGGCGTCCTTGCTGTCCTTGCCGCCTGCGGCGGCAAGCCCGAGAAGGGCCCGATCCTCCTCATCTCGATCGACACCCTGCGCTCCGACCACCTGCCCGCCTACGGCTACGGCAAGGTCGAGACGCCGGCGATCGACGCTTTCGCGAAGGACGCAGTCCTCTTCGAGCGCGCCTACAGCCACTATCCGCTGACCCTGCCGTCCCACGTCTCGATCCTCACCGGCGAGCTGCCGCCGGTGCACAAGATCCGCGACAACGTCGGCTACCTGTTCGAGAGCGCGAAGCATCCCTACCTGCCGCGGCTGCTCAAGCAGGCCGGGTACGAGACCGGGGCCGCGGTGTCGGCCTTCGTGCTGCGGCCCGAGACCGGGCTGGCCGAGGGCTTCGACTCCTACGAGGGCAATCTCGAGCCGGAGCTGGGGCAGAGCCTCGACGCCGTGATCCGTCCCGGCGCCGAGACGCTGAGGCTGGCCCTGCCCTGGATCCGGGAGCGCGCGGCGAAGCCGTTCTTCTTCTTCTTCCACATCTACGAGCCGCACGCGCCCTATGAGCCGACGTACGACGCGGACGTCGCCGCCGCCGACAAGGTGATCGGCGACCTCTTCACCGAGCTCAAGCGGCTGGGGATCTACGACCGCGCCACGATCGTGCTGCTGTCGGACCACGGCGAGGGTCTCGGCGATCATGGGGAGAAGCAGCACGGGATCTTCCTCTACCGCGAGACGCTCCAGGTGCCGCTCCTGGTCAAGCTGCCGGGCGCGAAGCGCGGCGGCGAGCGGGTCTCGACCCCGGCCCAGCTCGTGGACGTGACGCCGACCCTGCTCTCGCTGGCGGGGGTGGCGGCGCCGAAGGAGCTGACCGGCTCGTCCCTCCTGGAGCTGCCGGAGAAGCCCCGCCGGATCTACTCGGAGACGTTCTACGCGCGCATCCACTACGGCTGGAGCGATCTCGCCTCGCTCGTCGCGGACCGCTTCCACTACATCGAGGCGCCCGAGTCGGAGCTCTACGATCTCGGCGCCGATCCGGGCGAGAAGCGCAACGTGCTCGCCGCCGAGCGCCGGACCTACTCCGCGCTGCGGCAGGAGATGAAGGCGTACGACCGCCGGCTCATCGCTCCGGCCGAGGCCGACGAGGAGACCGCGGCCAAGCTGGCGGCCCTGGGCTATATCGGCAGCTCCATGGCCGAGCACGAGGGGCCGCTGCCGGACCCGAAGACCCAGCGCCACGTCCTCTCCGACCTGGAGCAGGCGGTCGCGGCGAACCAGGAGGGCCGTTATGCCGACGCGGCCGCGCTGTTCGAGCGTCTCCTGGCCGCGAACCCGAACATGCAGGACGTGTGGGCGTTCTACGCCATGTCGCTCCAGAAGCTCGGCCGCGACGAGGAGACGGCCGCGGCCTACGAGAAGGCGCTCAAGCTCTCGGGCGGCTCGCCGCATCTCGCTCTGGCCACGGGCACGAAGCTGATGGAGCTGCGCCGTTTCGACGAAGCCAAGTCCAACGCCGAGCTGGCCCTGAAGGCCGTTCCGGAGCGGGCCTACGACCTGCTCACCCAGATCGCGCTCCAGAGGGGCGACGAGGACGAGGCGATGGCGGTCATGCGCAAGGCGGTCGCCGAGGGGCAGGCCAGCGAGGCCCTGCGGCGCCAGCTCGCGCTCTCGCTGTCCGGCCGCGGCCAGCCGGCCGAGGCCGTCGCGCTCCTCCAGCCGATCGCCGGGACCGCCGAGCCGCCGACGCTGAACGCGCTGGCGATCGCCCTGTCCGACTCCGGGCGCCACGCCGAGGCGATGACCCTGCTGCAGCAGACCCTGCAGAAGGATCCGAAGAACGCCCACGTGTACGAGACGCTCGGCATGGTCGCGCTGCGCCTGGGCAAGACGCAGGAGGCGCGCGACCATCTGCGGCGCGCCCTGGAGCTCAACGACAAGCTGCCGATCGCCTGGAACACCCTGGGCGTGACGCTCTACCAGCTCGAAGGGCCGGCCGCTGCGGTCGGCGCCTGGAAGCGCTCCGTGGAGCTCGACCCGAAGCAGTACGACGCCCTCTACAACCTGGGGCTGGTCGCGGCGCAGGTGGGGCAGCGGGCCGAAGCGCGCAAGGCCCTGCGCCAGTTCGTCGACACCGCCCCGCCGCGGCGCTTCGCCGCGGACATCCAGAAGGCGCAGGGGATTCTGCGGGAGCTCGGGGGGTGAGAAGGGTCCTTGCTGTCCTTGGTGTCCTTGTCGTCCTTTCCGCCTGCCGCGGGGGCGGCAGCTCCGACCCCGGCCCCTACAAGAACGCTCCGATCATCCTGATCTCAGTGGACACGCTGCGCTCCGACCGCCTGCCCGCCTACGGCTACGACAAGGTGAAGACGCCGGCGATCGACGCCTTCCGCCAGGAGGCGGTGCTCTTCGAGCGCGCCTACAGCCATGTGCCGCTGACGCTGCCTTCGCACTCCACCATCCTGTCGGGCCGGCTGCCGGGCGAGCACGGGGTGCGCGACAACAGCGGTTATCTCTTCGACGCCAAACGCACGCCCTATCTGCCGAAGATCCTCAAGGAGGCCGGGTACAAGACCGGCGCCGCGGTTTCCACTTTTGTGCTGCGCGCCGAGACCGGTCTGGCTGAGGGGTTCGACTTCTACGAGGCCGATATCGATGTCAGGGCCACCGAGTCGCTCGGCAACAGCCAGCGCTCGGGCCGTGAAACTGCCCGCGTGGCGGAGGGGTGGGTGAAGTCGGTCTCCTCGGAGCCGTTCTTCCTCTTCTTCCACATCTACGAGCCGCACACGCCGTACGCGCCCGAGCCGGCCTTCGCGAGCTATCCGGACCCCTACGACGGCGAGGTGGCGACCGCGGACGCCATCGTCGGCGAGATGCTGGAGGCGCTCAAGGCGCAGGGCGTGTACGACAAGGCGATCATCCTGCTCCTCTCGGATCACGGCGAGGGGCTGCGCGACCACGGCGAGCAGGAGCACGGCATCTTCCTCTACCGCGAGGCGCTCCAGGTGCCGATGATGCTCAAGCTCCCGCAGGGCGAGCGGGGCGGCACGACCGTCAAGGCGCCGGCCCAGCTCCTCGATGTCTTTCCCACGCTCCTCAAGCTCGCCGGCCTTCCCGTGCCGCAGGGCACGCCGGGCGCCTCGCTCCTCACCCTGGACAGCGCCGGAGCGCCGGAGCGCACGCTGTTCGCCGAGACCTTCTACCCGCGGCTCCACCTCGGCTGGAGCGAGCTCTTCTCGGCGATCCGCGGCGGCTCGCACTACATCGAGGCGCCGCAGCCCGAGCTCTTCGATCTGGCGGCCGATCCGGCGGAGCAGACGAACGTGCTCTCCCGGGAGCGCCGCACCTACGCGGAGCTGCGCAAGGCGGTCGAGGGCGACCGGATCCCGCTGGCCGCGCCGTCCGCCGTGGACGAGGAGACCGCGCGCAAGCTCGCCGCGCTCGGCTACATCGGCTCGGCCGTGAACGCCGGCGACGGCCCGCTGCCCGATCCCAAGGAGAAGATCCGTACCCTGGACGGCCTCGGCCAGGCCCTCCACCTGTACTCCCTGCAGCGCTACGCCGAGGCCGTGCCCCTCTTCCAGGCGCTGGTCGAAGCCAACCCGATGATGCTCGACGCCTGGGAGAACCTCGGCCAGTCGCTGCAGAAGCTCGGCCGCTACGACGAGGCGCTCGCCGCCTTCGACCGGGCCATGAAGGTCTCGGGCGGCGCCGGCCACGTGGCGCTCGCCATGGCCTCGGCGCTCTTCGACATGCAGCGGCTCGACGAGGCGCGCAAGTACGCCGAGATCGGGCTGCCGACCAGCCCGGCCGTGGCGCACAACCTGCTCGCCCAGATCGCGCTCCACGAGAAGGACCTGCCGCGGGCCGAGAAGGAGGCGCGCGCGGCGCTGGCGGCCCGCGGCTCGCGGCTCGGCCCGGTGGTGACGCTGGCCACGATCCTCCAGGTCCAGGGCAAGGTGGAGGAGGGGCTGCGGCTCGCCGACCAGGCCATGGCCGAGATGAGCCCGGGGCAGAAGTTCCCCGGGCTGTTCCTGGTGCGGGGCGACCTGCTCGCCCGCCTGGGCCGGGCAGGGGAGGCGGAGGAGGCGTTCCTGCGCGAGATCCGCGACTTCCCCGGCGATACCGCGGGCTACACGCGACTCGCCGTGCTCTACGCCTCGGCCGGCCGGCCCGGCGACGCGGTGAACGCGATCCGCACCATGGTCGAGAACCAGAGATCGCCGGCCGCCTACGTGGCGGCCGTCAAGACGCTACGCATCCTGGGCGATCCGCAAGGCGCGGCCGCCCTGCTGCGCCACGCCATGGCCCTGCATCCCGACAGCAAGGAGCTGCGGGCGCTGGCCGGCTGACGCGGCTCCGTCCAATCAGGAGTCAACGATGAAGATCCACAAGACCGCGCTTCTCCTCGCCTTCCTGTCCGCCTGCTCGCCCGGGGACGCCCCGGTGGGCGCGGAGCAGCAGCCGGCCGCCCCGGCCGATCCCGTCCAGGCCCCGGTCCAGGGGCCGACCCTGGACATGACCCGGGGCCAGGGCCAGCAGCCCGCCGAGGAGGCGCCTGCTCCGGGCCAGCCCGGAGCGCCCCAAGCGGACACCGCTGCGCCGAAGAGGCCGCTGACCCCGGCCGAGACCCGCTTCCAGGAGGCCCTCGCCCTGATCGACAAGGGGGACGTGGCCGGCACGATCAAGATCCTGGAGGCGCTGCGCCAGGAGAAGCAGGCCACCCCGCCGATGCTCTCGCTGCTCGGCGCGGTCTATCTGCAGGAGAAGCGGGCCAAGGACGCGCTCGACGTGCTCCGCCCGCTGGCCGACCTCGCGGACGCCGATCCCGCGGTGCTCTACAACGCCGGCCGCGCCGCGCTCGCCCTCGGGCAGGGCGAGGCCGGCCAGCGCTACCTGGAGCGCTCGGTGGAGAAGATGCCTCTCTCTCCGGCGGGCCGCGAGCTGGGCCTGCTGCTCAGCCGCCAGGGCCGGATCATCGAGGCCTACCGGCTGCTGCGCCCCTGGGCGCTGCGCGACAGCGACCTGGAGACGAAGATCATCGGCGCCACCCTGGCGCTGCGGCTGGAGCGCCCGGTCGAAGCCGAGGAGATCCTCGCCGGCCTGCCGGAGAAGGAGCCGGCCATCCAGCTCCTGCGCGCCCAGGCGCGCATCCAGCGCGGCGACGGCAAGGCGGCCCTCGCCCTGCTCCAGCCGCTGGAGAAGAACCATCCGGCGAGCTTCGACCTGGAGATCCGCCGCAGCCTGGCCGAGGCGCATCTCGCGGCGGGCAATCCGGCCGCGGCGCTGCAGGTCCTGCAGGGGCACACGGGCAACCACGCCGGCCTGATCCTGCTGGTCGCCAAGGCGCAGCGGCAGTCGGGCAACGCCCAGGCGGCCATGGCCACCCTGAAGCCGCTCGTCGACCAGCTGCCGGCGGACGCGAAGGCCGTGGGCGATCCCCGTCCGGCCGCGGGCGTGGCGGTCGAGTACGGCCGCCTGCTCCTGGGCTCGGGAAACGCCGCGGGAGCGGTGCCCATGCTGGAGAAGGCCACGCGCCTCCATCCCGGGAGCCGGGAGGCCTGGGAGGTCTACGCCGAGGCCCTGAGCGCGGCGGGACGGGCGCAGGACGCGGCGCAGGCGAAGCAGAAAGCGAAGGAGATCGAGGAAGCCGCCGCGGCTCCGCCGCCTGCCCCGGCGCGGCAGGCCG
>JBJMGZ010000639.1:0-3491 GCA_045807605.1 Thermoanaerobaculia bacterium
GGCTTGCGGAGAAAAAGGTTGTCGAACGGGGCGTCGTTGTCGAAGCCGAGGAATCCGGTCGCGATCACCTCGACTCCGAGATCGGCGAGGAAGCTGGCCACGTTCACGCCCTTGCCGCCCGCGTCGGAGCGGCTCTCCACCACCCGGTTCACCTGCCCCACGGCGAAGCCGGGGATGCTCAGGGTCTGATCGATCGCCGGGTTCAGCGTGACCGTGACGACCGCGGGTTTCATGCCGTCCTCTTGACGAGCGCGCGCACCTCGTCGGCGCTTCCGCAGGCGAGCGCCCGCCGTGCCAGCTCTTTCGCGTCCTTCATGGAGACGGTGCGGATGCGCGCCTTGATCGCCGCGATGCTCGGGATGCTGACGCTCAGCTCGGTCACGCCGAGCCCCATGAGGATCACGGCGCCCAGCGGATCGCCGGCCACGCCGCCACAGACGCCCACCCACCGGCTTTTCGCGGACGCGGCCTTCACGGTCTGATCGATCATGCGCAGCACCGCGGGGTGCAGGCCGTCCGCCTGCCGGGAGAGCAGCGGATGGCCGCGGTCCATGGCCAGCACGTACTGGGTGAGATCGTTCGTGCCGATCGAAAAGAAATCGACCTCTGCGGCCAGCTCCGGCGCCATGATCGCGGCCGAGGGCACCTCGATCATGATGCCGGCCTCCAGCCTTGCGGCGCCCAGCTCCTGCCGCACCTGCTCGGTGATCGCGAGGGCGCCGCGCAGGTCCGCGAGCGTTGCGATCATCGGGTACATGATCTTGATCGGTCCGTGCGCCGAGGCGCGGAAGATCGCCCGCAGCTGGGTCTTGAACAGCTCGGGATGGGCGAGGCAGAGCCGGATGCCGCGCAGGCCGAGGAACGGGTTCTCCTCGGGCGCGAGCTCGAGGTAGGGCACCTCCTTGTCGCCGCCGATGTCGAGCGTGCGGACGATCAGCGGCAGGCCGCCCAGGGCCTCGGCCGCCTCCCGGTAGGCCGCGTACTGCTCGTCCTCGGAGGGCGGCGAATCGCGCTCCAGAAAAAGGAATTCGCTGCGCATGAGCCCGATCCCCTCGCCGCCGGCCTCCACGGCCTGCGCCGCCTCTTTCGCCAGGCCGGTGTTCGCCACGACCTCGATGCGGACGCCGTCGGTGGTGAGGGCCGGCTCGTACCGCGTGCGGGTCTCGGCATCGCGCTGGCCGGCGAGCGAGCTCTGGGCCTCACGGGCTGCGCCCAGGTCTTCCGCGCTCGGATCGATGTAGAGGACGCCGTTGTCGCCGTCGAGGACCGCCGTGGTCCCCTCGGGCTGATTCAGGACCGCGGGACCGGTGCCGACCACGGCCGGGATTCCCAGCGAGCGCGCGATGATCGCGGAATGGGAAGTCGGCCCGCCTCCAGCCGTGCAGAAGCCGAGCACGCGGGCCGGGTCCAGCACGGCGGCGTCCGAGGGGGTCAGGTCGTCGGCGAGCAGGATGGAGGGCTCCGCGGGCAGGGCCGGCCCCTCCTCCACCACTCCGGCCAGGGGACGCAGCACCCGCGTGCCCACGTCCCGCAGGTCGGTGCCGCGGCCGGCGAGCCGCGGATCGTCGAGCTTCTCCAGACCCGAAGCCTGCTCCTCGATCGTCTCCTGCCAGGCCCAGCCCGCGCTCTGCCCCTCGTCGATGCGCCGGTCGGCCCCATGCAGCAGGCCGGGATCGGACAGGAATTCGGCATGGGCCAGGAAGATCGCGGCGCCGGACTTGCCGGACCGCTTCGCGACGTCGCGGTGGAGCTCCAGAAGCTCGGCCCGGGCCGTGGCGATGGCGTCGCGCAGCCGCTGATGCTCCCGGCCGGGGTCCTTCGCGGTGCGCTCGACCACGATCTTGCGCCGGCGCAGGTGGCGCACGGGCCCGATCGCCAGACCCGGAGACGCGGCCAGCCCGGGCACGGTCGTACCCACCGAGCGCGGCGACCAGCCGTGCGCGGGGCCGGCGAGGAAGATCTCCTCCTCCTCGGGCCTCTCGATGAGCTCCTTGAGCGCCGCCAGGGCGGCCTCGGCATCCGGCCCCTGGGCCGAGATCCTCACCTTGGCTCCCGCCCCGGCGCCGAGCGTCAGCAGTCCGGCCAGGCTCTTGCCGTTCGCGGTCCGGTTGCCCTGGCGCACGACCACGTCGGATTCGAACCGCTTGGCCAGCTCGACGAAGGCGGTGGCGGGCCGGGCGTGCAGGCCGTGCGAGCCGCCGATGGCGGCCTCGACCGACCGGCCCAGCTCGGCCGGACCCTCCGGCGGAGCGGTGTCGCGCGACGCGCTCAGAGCGTCGACCAGCTCCTCCGGGTCCCCGGTGACCGCCAGCCGCGCGACCAGCTCGTCCTCGTACAGCAGGTCGGTGAGCTTGCCGAGGATCTCGATGTGCTCGTCGGATCTGGCGGCGATGCCGACGACGATATGGGCGGTCTCTCCAGGTTGCCAGGGTACGCCGGAGGGCACCTGGAGCACGGCGATGCCGGTGCGCTCGATCAGGTCGCGGTCCCTGGGCAGGCCGTGCGGGATGGCGACGCCCTTGCCGAGGTAGGTGTTGGCGACCCGCTCGCGCGCGAGCATGCTCTCGGCATAGCCCGGCTGGACGAAGCCGCAGCGGGCCAGGAGGCCGGCGACCTGGCGGATCGCGTCCTCCTTCGAGTCCGCCCGCGCGCCCAGGAGGATGTTCTCGGATTCGAGCTGCAGCATGCCGGATGAGGGCATGCAGGCCCGGTGCCCGTCAACCCGCTCCTCGCGCTTCGGGAAACGAAAGGGCTTCGCCCATCTCTTTCAGGACGGAGACGGTAGCGACCAGGGCGGCGTTCTCCCGGGCGCGGGCGCTCCGCCAGGGCCGGGAAAGCCCCCAGCACCGGGGAGCGAGTCAGCCTCGGCGTCCGCGCCCCGCGTTGCGCGGGGATGACCTGCTCCCCGATGCCGGCGGCCCGCTGGCAAGCCTCCGCGCTCCGCCGGCACGCGGGAGGACCTGCTCCCCACCGGGGATGACCCTCTCCCCGGCGTCCGCGCTCCGCCAGCGTGCGGGAGCGCCTCCTCCCCGCCGGGGACCACCTCCTCCCGAGCGTCCGCGCCCCGCGTTGCTCGGGGACGGCCTGCTCCCCGATGCTGGCGGCCCGCCGGCGTCACCAGCGTTCCGCCACCGTGCGGGAGCGCTCCGTCTCCACCGGCGATGACTTCGTCCCTGGCCGCGCGCTTCGCGTTGGGCGTGGATGACCCGCTCCCCAGCGCTGGCGGTCCGCACCCAATGGCCATCTGTCAATCGGACTGTGACGAGGTACCAGGTGCTTTGTCACATCCGATTTGCCGAGTGTAGGGGAGGGGCTTGCCCCCTCCCGGGCTGGCGGAGGCTCCGAACACGAATATCGCTGTTATACACATATCCTCTCCGGAGCAGTGAGCCCCGAAGGGGCGACGGAATGTAGCCCCGGGCGCGAGCCCGGAGGCCCTCCTCCCGCCGCGGGGCTGGCGCCCCTGGCCCTGCCGTCGCCCCTTCGGGGCT
>JBJMGZ010000640.1:0-5320 GCA_045807605.1 Thermoanaerobaculia bacterium
ACCTGATCAGCAATGCCCGCAAGTTCACGCCCCCCGAGGGGAAGGTGCGAGTCCGCGCCCGGCGCGAGGAGGGGGAGGTCGTGGTCGAGGTGTCGGACACCGGCATCGGCATCGAGCCCGAGGTGCTGCCGCGGATCTTCGACGCCTTCCACCAGGGGCAGCGCAACATCACGCGGCGCTTCGGCGGCCTGGGGCTCGGCCTCGCGATCAGCGAGAAGATCGTGGGCCTCCACGGCGGCCGCATCGGCGCGGCCAGCCAGGGACGGGGCGAGGGCTCCACCTTCACGGTCCGGCTGCCCGCGGGCAAACCCGCCGTGCCGCCGAGCTTCCCCTGGGAAGCCGCGCCGGAGCCGCCGCGAGCGCCCATGGGAGACCGGCCGCTGCACATCCTGCTGGTCGAGGATCATCCCGACACGGCCGAGGCCATGGCCGAGCTGCTCCGCGCCACCGGACGGCGGGTCACGGTCGCGGGCAGCGTGGCCGAGGGGAGAGCCGCGGCCGAGTCCGCGGGCGGTATTGGCGCCAATGGCGGGCGCATCGATCTGGTCCTCAGCGACATCGGGCTTCCCGACGGCAGCGGACATGACCTGATGGCCGAGCTGTCGCGCCGCTTCGGGCTGCGGGGGATCGCCTTGACCGGCTACGGCATGGAGGAGGACGTGGAGCGCAGCCGGCAGGTGGGGTTCGCACGGCATTTGACGAAGCCGGTGAGCCTCGAGCAGTTGGAGTCGGCGATCCGGCAGGTGGTTGATCCCATTCCCCCTCTCCCCAGCCCTCTCCCCCGTGCCGGGGGAGAGGGAGCCAGGGGGTGAGGTTCCGATATACTCAGCCCCCTCATGCTTCCAAGAACGGGCATCCGGCCCGCCCATGGACTGGCCTTGGCGGTCGCCTTCCTCCTGTCCTCCTCTCTGACGGCCCAAAGCCTCGCTCCGAGCCTGGACACCGCCCGCGCCCTGCACGCCGCCGGGAAGCTGCGCGAGGCCGCCGACGCCTACCGCGCCGTGGCCGCGGCGAACGCGGCGAACACTCCCCTGGCCGCCACCGCCCGCAACAACGCCTGCGCGGTCCTCAACGAGCTGGCGGACTTCCGGGCGGCGCTCAAGGAGTGCGAGGCCGCGCTCCGCCTGCGGCGCCGGCAGCGGGACCCGCTGCGCCTCGCCCGCACGCTCAACAACACGGGGCTCTCCCTGCACTACCTGGGCGAGTACCGGGAGGCGGAGGCGCGCTTCCGCGAAGCGCTGGAGATGAACCGGATCGCCGGCGACGCCGAGGGCCAGGTGATCAACTTCTCCAACCTGGGCCTGCTCGCCACCTCCCAGGGCCGCTACAACCGGGCGCTGGAGCTCCACGGCATGGCCGCCGAGCTCGCCCGCCGCCATCCGGACGAGCCCTGGGCCGCCGTGCAGTCCCGCATCAGCCGGATCAACCAGGGGGTCATCCTGGAGAAGCTGGGCGCCTACCGCGAGGCGCTCGACGTCTACAGGGAGGTCCTCGCGGAGGAAGCCGAGCTCGATCCGCTGCGCCGCGCCATGCTGCGGGTCAACACCGGCGTGGTCTACCGCAACCTGGGGGACCCGGTCAGCGCCGAGGCCGCGTTCCGGGGGGCCATGGCCATCTATGAGACCGAAGGCGACCAGGCCGGCCTCTCGAACGCCTGGCTCAACCTCGGCCTCGTCCATCACCTGAACCTGCGCCAGCCGCGGGCCGCCGAGGAGGCGTTCCGCAACGCCCTGCGCCTCGCCCGGGCGAGCGGCGACCGCTCCGAGGAGATCCAGGACCTGTTCTACCTGGGACGCCTCCTCCTGGAGCAGGGGCGGACGGACGAGGCCGGCGCGGCCTTCGGCCAGAGCCTGGCGGCCGCGGGCCGGAGCGGCTCGGCCGAGGGGCGGTGGTCGGCCCTGGAGGGGCTGGGACGGGTGGCGGCCGCCCGGGGGCAGGACGCGCGCGGCGTGGAGCTGCTGGAGCAGGCCATGGACGAGATCGAGAAGGTCCGCTCCTCGCTGCGGCGGAGCACGCTCCGCAGTCACTTTTTCGGCGAGCGGCGGCCGGTCTACGCCCTGGCCGTGGAGCTGCTCGCCCGCATGGAAGCGCGCGAGCCGGGCGCCGGCCACGCGGCGAGAGCGCTCGACATCGTCCAGCGCGCCAAGGTCCGGGAGCTGCTGGACACGCTCGGCAGCCCGGGGAGCATTTCCTCCCAAGCCGGCGCTTCGCCGCTGCGCGCCGGCGCCCTGCGCGAAAAGCTCGGCGACAGCGTCCTGCTGGAGTACTTCCTCGGCGAGAAGAATCTCTTCCTCTGGGCGGTGCGCCGCGACGGGATCCGGATGGCCGACCTGGGGCCGTACGAGCCCATCCTGGCCGACGCCGTGGCGGTCCATGAGGCCCTGAGCCGCCGCCAGGCGCCGGACCCCGCGCGCCTCGCCCGGCTCTCCCGGCTCCTCCCCCGGCCGGGCGGCCTGGGAGAGCCGACGGAGGTGAGGATCGCGCCCGACGGCTCCCTCCGCTACCTGCCTTTCGAGCTCCTCGCGGATCCCGGCGCGCGCGGCGCGGGCGGCTCGCCCGGCTCCCGGGATTCGATCCTGCTCGACCGGGCGCCGGTCAGCTACCTGCCGAGCGGCTCGGCGCTGGGCTGGCTCCGGGCCCTCGACGCCGGCGAGCCGGTCTTCACCCTGGTCGGCTTCGGCTCGCCCGAGATCCCGCAGGACTCCGCGGCCGGCGAGCTGGCGGCGCGCTACCGGTTGCCGCCGCTCCCCGGAGCCGAGCGCGAGCTCGAGGCCATCTCCGAGCTCCTGCCGGGCCGGCACGACCTCCACACCGGCCCCAACGCCGGCGAGGAGGACCTGCGGCGCACGATCGCGAACGGCGCCCGCATCGTCCACCTCGCGACCCACGCAATCATCGACGAGCGCCCGGGCCGCGGGGCCGCGATCCTGCTCGCGCCCGGGGACGGCGACGACGGCCTCCTCTATCCCGAGGAGATCGTCAATCTTCAATACCGGGCGGACCTGACCGTGCTCGCCGGCTGCCGCACGGCCCTCTCCCCGGGCGCGGAGGAGGGGGACGCGCTCTCCAGCCTCACCGGCGCCTTTCTGGCTTCCGGCTCTCCCGGGGTGCTCGCAACCCTTTGGGAAGTCGGGGACGAAGCCACGGCCACGTTCATGGAGCAGCTCTACTACGAGCTCGGCAAGGGGCGGCGGCCGGCCGAGGCCCTGCGCCTCACGAAGCAGCGCCTGCGCCAGGACCCGCGCTGGAGCCGGCCCGACCTGTGGGCGGGGTACGTGCTGATCGGCGAGGTGCCGCGGGTCGCCTACACCGACCGGATGCGCTACGTGATCGGGGTCCTGCTCCTCGCGGCCATCGCTCTCACGCCGGTCTATCTCGACCGGCGGCGGGGCCGGATGGCACGCGGCTTGAACTCCCGGTGAGGGGAGAGGAGAAAGAATGGACCTGGACATCCAGCAGGAAGAGGGAAAGCGGTACTACATCCAGTTCGAGGGCGAGCGGGCGGAGCTCGCCTACACCGACAGCGGCAGGACGCGCGACTTCCGGCACACCTACGTCCCCGAGGAGCTGCGCGGGCGCAAGATCGCCGAGAAGCTGGTGAGCCACGCCCTGGACGATACGATGCAGAGCGGCTACAAGTTCATCGCCACCTGCCCCTTCGTGGAGAGCTTCGTCCGGAAGCACCCGGAGTACCGGCAGGGGCTGGCATCCTGAGGGAGGGTTGAGATGGACATGGAAATTCATCACGACGAGCAGGCCAGGAGATATACCGTGACGAGCGGCGGCCAGGAGGTGGGCCTGCTCACCTACCGCGTGCTCGGCGACGGCCTGGTCGACTTCACGCACACCTACGTCCCCCCCGAGCACCGCGGTCGCGGCATCGCCGAGAAGCTCGTGGAGCACGCGCTCGAAGAGACCCTCCAGCGCGGCCTGCGCTTCCACGCGTCGTGCTGGTACGTGGACGCCTATGCGCGGCGGTACCCGCGGTTTCAGGAGGCGCTGGCGTAGCCTGGGGTTGAAACCCCAGGCTAGACGGGTACAGCCCCTACAGGGCTGGGAGGGGGCCGCGCTGGAGACGCGACCCACGTTTAGCCTGGGGTTTCAACCGGTTTCAACCCCAGGTTACCCCAGCCGGTCGCGGAACACGGCGCCCAGGGCGCGGCGCAGGGCTTCCAGACGGCCGAGGGAGCTGGCGTCGTCGGGATTGACGACGACCGGCCAGTCGAAATCGACACCGTCGAGGACGCGGAGCTGCCAGACCTTCTTCTTGGCGTCCCAGGTTCCTGCGCCGTCGCGGGTGAGGGACCAGCCGGTGGGCAGGTAGCTCCTGATCTCGGTCTCGGTATAGTTGAGGGGCTCATTCGTCTTCATGGCGGGCCGGTATTGTGCCTCAAAACCTCCCGCGGTGGGAAGGTTGCCGGATCTGGCATGCGGATTGCCTTCCCAGAAACCGCGAAGGAGGAAGGTTCTATGGCGACAGAGACCAGAGAAAGAAAGGTGTACCACGTGGTTCCCGACTCCTCGGCGGAGAAGTGGCTGGTGACGCAGGAAAACGCCTCCTTCCGCAGGGGGTTCGACACCAAGGAAGAGGCCGTCGAGGAGGCGCGCAAGCTCGCGCAGTCGGCGGACCTCGGGCAGATCAAGGTCCACAAGAAGGACGGCAACATGGAGTACGAGTCGACCTACGGGGAAGACCCCCGGCGGTCGCCGAGCTAGCCGCGGCCTTCCTTGACCCTCCCTGAGCCCGATTGCTACGATCCGGGGGCGGCCGGGCTTCGCCCTCCGCCCCATCTTCGATAAGGAAAGCCATGCATATCGAGCTCACGGAAGAGCAGAAGCTCCTGCAAGAGACCGTCCGCCGTTTCGCCGAAGAGGTGGCCAGGCCGCGGGCCAAGGAGATCGACCAGTCGGGCGAGTTCCCGCGCTCCTTCTTCGACCAGGCGGGCGAGCTCGGCCTCGCCGGCGTGTCCGTCCCCGAGGAGTACGGCGGAGCGGGCATGGACACGCTGTCCTACTGCCTCGTCATCGAGGAGGTCAGCCGCGTCTGCGCCACCTCGGGCGTCATCCTCTCCGTCAACAACTCCCTGGTCTGCGATCCGCTGCTCAAGTTCGGCAGCGAGGAGCAGAAGAAGGAGTTCCTGACCCCGCTCGCCGCCGGCCAGAAGCTCGGCTGCTTCGCCCTGACCGAGCCCGGCGCCGGCAGCGATCCCTCCGGCCTGCGCGCCACCGCCCGGCTCGACGGCGACGACTACGTGCTGAACGGCAACAAGATCTTCATCACCAACGGCACGGACGCCGACGTCGCCCTGGTGTTCGCCTC
>JBJMGZ010000641.1:0-2581 GCA_045807605.1 Thermoanaerobaculia bacterium
CTATGAGAGCGGCGCCTCCGGACAGTACCCGACGCGCGGCGCGCGCTTGCGCAGCGGCGCGGGGAGGCGGCGATCGTCCTCTGCCACAACCCCGACGCGCTGGATGTATCGGACTGGAGCGGCTACCGCGGCTGGATCCTCGCCGGCCACACCCACGGCGGCCAGTGCAAGCCGCCGTTCCTGCCGCCGCCCCTCCTCCCCGTGCGGAACACCCGCTACACCGCCGGCGAGATCCCCCTCGCGGACGGCCGCCGCCTGTACATCAACCGCGGGCTCGGACATCTCCTCCAGGTGCGCTTCAACGTCCGCCCGGAAATCACGGCGTTCACGCTCGCGGGCCATGGACCTCCGGCCTACAGGCTCTCCCGCTGCGGCTCGCGCAGCGGGATGACCTTCCTGGCCAGGTCCAGCTCCCAGGGGTTGTCCCAGCGGCCGGTGGCGTAGCGCCAGCCGGCGAGGGTGCGGAGCGTGGCCTTGCCCCAGCGCGGGGTGGACCAGTCCTGGGCGGTGGGGAAGCGGCAGGCGAGGACTTTCGCGAAGCCCTGGACGCGGCTGCGCACCTTGGGCGAGAGCCAGGGCGCGTCCTGGTGGCAGACGTAGGAGATCCACTTCGGCTCGGTCCACTCTTCCGGCGTGGTGGGCAGGTCCGGACCTTCGGGGCCGTAGCGCTTGAGGACCGGCGGGTCGGTTTTCACCCGGGCCGGATCGCGCTGCGGGGTGGGGCTGTAGAAGTAGAGGATCACCTCGGCCGCGGGATGGACCTCCTTGATCTTGCGGATGAAGCGGAGCGTCTTTTCGACCTCGCCCTCGGGGTCCTCGGGGCCTCCCAGGACGAAGGAGAGCTCCGGGATCACTCCGTATTCGCGGCAGCGGCGGACCATCTCGAAGGTCTGCTCGACGCTGGTGCCCTTCTTCATGCGCTTCAGGACCTCGTCGCTCCCGGCCTCGGCTCCCACGTAGACCATGGAGAGGCCGCTCCTGCGGATCAGCTCCCAGGTCGAAGCCGGGAAGCCGGCCAGGGTGTCGGTCCTGGCGTAGGCCCAGAAACGGAGGCCGGAGCGGGCCATGACTTCGAGCGCGGGAACGCTCGTGTCCTCCTTGTCGAAGAAATTGTGATCGTAGAGCTGCACCGAGTCGGCGCCGTAGCCGCGCAGCGCGGCGAGCGCCGCCTCCATCCGCGCCGGACCCTGCAGGCGCGTCAGGCCGTTGAACATGGAGACCACGCCGCAGAAGGTGCAGCGGTAGCGGCAGCCGATCGCGGCCTGGTGCACTCCCGTGCGCTTGCCGAGGAAGCTCGGCCGCAGGTAGGTGTCGATGTCTCCGACCCGCTCGTAGGGATAGAGCGGGTACTCGTCCGGCGGCCGGAAGGGGCGCTCCGGGTTGTGGACGATGGTCCCGTCTTCTTTCCAGGTCAGGCCGCGGACGTCCGGCAGCGGCTTTCCTTCGAGGAGCTCCAGGATCGTATCCTCGCCCTGGCCGCGGACGGCGTAGTCCACGTAGGGGGCGTTGACGGCCGAGTCCGGGTAAAGGGTGGGGAAGTAGCCGCCCCAGGCGATGGGCACCTCGGGATGCCGGGCGCGCGTGATCGCGGAGAGCTCGATGGCCGGCGCGACCTGCGGGCCGGGCATGACCGTGACCCCGACGAGCGCGGTGGGCTTCTCGTCCAGGAGGCGCAGGAGGGTGCCGGCCGGGTCCGGGTCCACGTTGCCGTCCACGATGTGCCAGTCGTAGCGGTCGAGGACGGCTCCCAGCGCGAGGAGGGAGAGCGGCAGACGCACGCTCCGCGGCGAGCACATGCGCGGATTCACCAGGATGACGCGATCCATGGGCTCCATCCTAACGGCGGACGGCGTAGATCGTCATCACTTCGTTGCCGAAATCCCGGCGGACGGCCGGCTCGATCCGCAATCCATGGGCCGCGAGCGCCTTCAGCATGCCCTCGGGATCGCCGTCCGTGGAGAGGAGGATGAGCGCCCGGCCGTCCTCGGCGAGGGCGCCGGGGAGGCCCGCGGCGAAGCGCTCCAGCACGTCGGGGCTGCGCCAGGCGAGGTCGAAGAGGCCGTTGGGCTCGCCGCGGAAGAACGGCGGATTGAAGAGGATGAGGTCGAAGCGCTCGCCCTCCACCGGGCCGAACAGGTCGCCCTGGCGGACCTCGATCCGGTCCTCCAGGCGGTTGAGGAGCGCGTTGATCCGGGCGCAGCGCACGGCCTCGGGGTTCAAATCGACGGCCACGACCCGCCAGCCGCGGCGGGCGAGAAAGACGGCGCCGACGCCGGTGCCGGTGCCCATGTCCAGCGCGCAGTTGGTGGAGGGTTCGGCGAGCGGGGACTCTGCAACGGTGCGGGCGAGCAGCTCGCCGCTGCGGAAGACGACCGGGTTGAGCACGTCCGGCAGGGAGACGAGCGGCACGCCGTCGATCCGCTCCAGCACCGGCTTGCGGACCCGGGGCAGGAGGAACGGCCGCTTCAGGTAAAGCCAGGCAAAGCTCAGGACCCGCGCCGCCCGCCTCAGCATCTTCCGCCATCCCGGTGCCCGCCGTGGGGATCGTTGCGCGCCCGGCAGAGCGGCTTCGTGATAACGA
>JBJMGZ010000642.1:0-3095 GCA_045807605.1 Thermoanaerobaculia bacterium
CGCTCGGCTTCCCCGACCGCGAAACGCTGCTCGGCGCGAACGTCGGCGACCTCTACTGCGACCCCGAGGACCGGCAGCGCTGGCAGCGCACGATCGAGCAGGAAAAGGGGCAGGAGAAAGAGGAGGAGGAGGGCTCCCGCATCCGGTCCTTCGAGACGCAGGTGCGGCGCCAGGACGGGCGGGTGATCTGGGTGCGCTTCAGCCTGCGGGCGTTCCGCGGCGAGGACGGCCGGGTGGTGCGCTATGAGGGAGCGCTGGAGGACATCACGGACCGGCGGCTCGCCCAGGACGCGCTCCGGGCGAGCGAGGAGCGCTTCCGCGCCCTCGTCCAGAACGCCTCGGACATGATCTCGATCCTCGATCCGGACGGCTCCGTGCTCTACGCCAGCCCCTCGCACCAGCGCCTGCTCGGCCATCCGCCCGAGAGATTCGTGGGCGGCAATTTCCTCGACCTCGTCCATTACGAGGACCGGCCGCTGGTGGCCAACGCCCTGCAGTGCCTGGTGGACCTGCCGCACGAGAACCTGACGATCGAGTACCGCTGCCAGTATCGCGATGGAGGCGACGCCACCTGGCTGACGATCGAGTCCACGGCCTCGAACCTGCTCGATCATCCCTCGGTCGCGGGCCTGGTCCTGAACTCCCACGACATCACCGACCGCAAGCGGGCGGAGGAGCGGCTCCTCCACGACGCGCTGCACGACGAGCGGACCGGCCTGCCCAACCGCGCCCTGTTCATGGACCGTCTCTGGCAATCCATGGAGCGCTCCCGCCGCGAGCCGGAGCGGCTGATGGCCGTGCTCTTCCTGGACGTGGACCAGTTCAAGATCGTCAACGACAGCCTCGGGCACCTGGTCGGCGACGAGCTCCTGATCCAGATCGCGCGCTCGCTCTCGTCGGTGCTCCGCCCCCTGGACACCATCGCCCGGATCGGCGGCGACGAGTTCGCCATCCTGGTCGAGGGGGGGTACGAGGTGGAGGACGCGGCCAGCGTCGCCGACCGCATCCACCAGCGGCTGGCCGCGCCGATCAACCTCGGCGGGCACGAGGTCTTCATCACGGCGAGCATCGGCATCGCGGTGTGCACGCCGGACTACGAGAAGCCCGAGGACCTGCTGCGCGACGCGGACACGGCCATGTACCGGGCCAAGAGCTCGGGCCGGGCCTGCCACGTGGTCTTCCACCGCGGCATGCACCACTTCGTCATGGCGCGCCTGCAGCTCGAGAGCGACCTGCGGCGCGCCATCGAGCGCGGCCAGATCGAGGTGCACTACCAGCCGTTCGTGGACCTGGGGACCGGCACGGTGACCGGCGTCGAGGCGCTGATGCGCTGGAACCATCCGCGGCGGGGGCTGATCCTCCCCGACGACTTCCTCACCGTGGCGGAGGAGACCGGCCTGATCCTGCCGCTCGGCAGCTACGTGCTCACCCAGGCCTGCCGGCGGGTGCGCGAGATGCAGATCAAGTACCCCGAGCACGGCCGGCTGCGGGTGAGCGTGAACCTGTCGAACCGGCAGTTCTTCCAGTCCGACCTGCACGAGCAGATCGCCGAGGCGCTGGCCGTCTCCGGCCTGGAGCCCGAGTGCCTGGGGCTGGAGATCACCGAGGGGGTCATCATCCGCCACGCCGAGTCCGCGAGCAGCCGCTTCACGCGCCTCAAGGCGCTCGGCGTGCAGCTCTACCTGGACGACTTCGGCAAGGGCTACTCCTCGCTCAACTACCTCCACCGCTACCCCATGGACATCCTGAAGATCGACCGCTCCTTCGTGTCGCGGATCGGCGAGGAAGGCGGCAACAATTCGATCGTGTCGGCGATCGTGCACCTGGGGCACCAGCTCGGCATGAAGGTCGTGGCCGAGGGCATCCAGAGCCTGGAGCACGTGGCCAAGCTGCGCGGCATGGGCTGCGAGTACGGCCAGGGGTTCTTCTTCTCCCACCCGGTGGACGGCGCCGAGGTCGAGGAGCTGATCACCCGCGCAGTCCACGAATGGCCGAGCCCGGTGCCGTTCGCGGGAAGAGTTTCGTAGCAGGAATAGGGAAAGTCGGTACCGTTGTTCTGGAACAACGGTATGCCCGAAGCCTCCGCTGCACCCAAGATCTTCCTCCTCTCCCCCGCCAGCCTGACCGGCGAGCGCGCGCGGCAGCTCCTGTCGCCCGAGGCGCGCTTCGACACGGCGCGGCGCTACCGGAGCCCCGAGGGCGTGCCCATCGAGGAGGCCTTCACCTTCCTCAGCTCGCTCTACTTCCGGGGGAAGATCGCCTACGCCCGCCGCTTCGTGGAGCCGCCGGGGGATCTGCCGTCCTCGGGCGTCCTGGTCATCGCTCCGGGGTTCGGCTTCGTGCCGGAAGGGTGGCATCTCACGGCCGAGCGCGCGGAGACGCTCCGCAGCACGCCGATCGACCTCAGGAATCCCGGCTACGTGGAGCCCATGCGGCAGCACGCCGAGACGCTCAGGGATGCCCTGCCGGACGGCACCCGGGTGGTGCTGCTGGGCAGCATCGCCACGGGCAAGTACGTGGACCTCCTGCTGCCCGTCTTCGGCGACCGGCTGGTCTTCCCGCGCTGCTTCGTGGGGATCGGCGACATGAGCCGGGGCTCCGTGCTGCTGCGCGCCGTGCGCGAGGACAGCGAGCTGGAATACTCCACCCTGGATGTTCCCCGCCACCGGAAGCGGACTTAGGGTCACGCCCCAGCCCTTCGCTGGCATGGCCCGTGCAGTCTACCAGGGGCCAGAGAGTGCCCGCTGTCTTAGGGCCAGACGCGAAAGGAGACCACATCATGATCAAGAAGAGCTGGATGTCCTTCATCCTGCTGATGGCCCTGCTGACGGTGTTCGCCACCGGCTGCCGGGTGCGCCAGACCGAAGAGGGCAAGCTGCCGGACGTCGACGTTTCCGCCGAGGGCGGCAAGATGCCCAAGTACGACGTCGACGCGGCCGACGTGGACGTGAAGACCGAGAAGCGCGAGGTCGAAGTGCCCACCGGCGTGGACGTGACCATGCCGGACGAGAAGAAGCCGCCGGCGGACGACGAGCACAAGCCGCCGCAGCCATAAGCGCCTCGCGACGCTACCTGGAGGCGGGCTTCGGCCCGCC
>JBJMGZ010000643.1:0-13867 GCA_045807605.1 Thermoanaerobaculia bacterium
AGGCTGCCGATCAGGGCTGTCACGACCTTGACGGCGAAGTAGGGGACGCGCTCGTGGCCTGCGCCCGCTCCCACCAGGGTATGGATGAAGGCCAGCACCCAGGCGAAGCCGGGCGGATGGAAAGGGATGCCGTTGTCGTAGAGCCGGCCGTTCAGGAGCGCGCGGGCGTATTCGTAGAAAGTCTCGGAGTCGCCTTCGTAGAAGATGGTGTAGGGCCAGTCCCAGTCGAGGTTGGACTTGAGGAAGGCCAGCCGGTGCACCCAGGCGAGGACGGTGAGGCCCAGCGCCCACCACAGATCGGCCCGTCCGGCCTTTCCTGGAATCTTGCCGGCCTTGCGCTCGCGCCGGTCCGCTTCGCGCCGCTGTTGACGGGCTCTGGTCATCTCGGCTCCGCTCGAAAAGTGGTTGGAGGATAGCAAAAGAAGAGGGCCGGGCTGCGTGCCCGGCCCTGAGAAAGCAAAAGGATAGGAGATCGCTACTGCGTGCAGACCGGACGGGTGCCGCAGGCGATGCCGTGAGCGGTGAAGGCGTCCCAGATCCGGCAGCCGTTGGGCGTGCCGTTCGCGAGGTTGCCGTCGTCGTCGTCGGCCGCGAGGTAGACCGTGTACCAGTTGGCCGAGCCGCAGCCGTTGACCGTGGCGGCCGGGTTGCACGTGCCGCCGGAGACGACCTGGTAGGCGCTCTTGCTGGGGGTCAGGCTCTTGTACCAGATGGCGTCCATCTTCTGCCAGCCGGTGGTGGTGCCCCAGCGGGTGATGAGCTGCTGGGCGAGGTCCCAGTTGGCGGAGCTGGCGATGACGCTCTCGCAGTGGCCCTCATAGCCCATGGGACCCGTGTAGGCGTTGGGTCCATGGCCGTTCGGGCAGGAGTAGCGGTCGCAGTTGAGGCCGGCGTTGTCGGCCACGGTGCTGGGCTTGGCGATGACGGCGCTGCCGCCGGTCGCGAAGTCCGCCACGTCGCGCACGCCCGTGCAGGCCGTGCAGTTGAAGCAGTTCACGCCGGGCTTGAAGTTCTGGCCGATGCAGGGGTCCTTGGTCTCGATGAAGGCGAAGGTGTCGCCCACGGCCTCGCCCGTGCCCTTGTCGGAAGCCGCGCCGCCCGAGTTGGTGTCCATGCCGTGGCCCCACTCGTGGAGGAAGACCGCCGCGATCTCGCCGGTGTTCGAGCAGCCGCCGCCCGAACGGTAGAAGTTGACCGTGGAGCCGTTCCAGAAGGCGTTGCAGGTGTTGTTGATGTTCATGTTGGCCGTGACCGTGCTGGCCAGCCAGGCGTTGCCGGGCAGGAAGCCCGACGCTTTGCGGTTGATGTTGGTCAGGTGGTAGAAGCCGGTGCGGCTGGCGTGGGTGTTGCCCGCGCCGCCGACGCCCGGGGTGGTGCAGTCGGTGCCGCCGCTGGTGCCGAAGGCGATGTTGCCCGTCGAGCTGTCCGACTTCGAGATCGAGCCGCACTGGTCGGCGATGCGGATGTAGCGGCCGTTCAGGGTCACGGTCGCGGTGCCGCCGCCGTAGGTGTAGTTGCCGGCGGAGTCGGTGACCTTGGTCGTGCCGTTGGTCACGTTGCAGGAGGGGAAACCGCGCACCACCTCGGCGTCGGTGTTGGTCTGGGGATAGATGCCGCCCGTGACCTGGGCGTAGGCGTTCAAGTCCACGAGCTGCAGGACCTTGCCGTTGTGGGCGTTCACCCACGAGCGCCAGGTGGTGGAATCGTCCACCTTGCGGAAGACGAGCTCCCACGCGAGCGCATGCTGGTAGCCGTTGCCCGGGGCGCCGTGGTAGGCGTCTCCCGGGATCTCGCCGTTGGGCAGCATCGGCAGGAGCTTCAGCTCGGGGGCGCTCAGGATCTCGGAGACCTCCGAGACGTCGGACGCGAGCGCATCCAGGGTGGCCGCGAACGCCTCCTCCGGATTCACGCTCGGCCGGGTGGCGGTCTTCACGTCGGCGATCCGGTCGGTGCCGAACTGGATGAGGTTGCCGTTGTTGACGCGGAAGTAGACGTTGGCGCCCTCGACCGGCACGCCGTCATGGACCTGCTGGAACTCGACGAGCCAGATCTCGCCGCGCTCGCCGACGTTGACGGTGCTCCTCGGGTTCAGCACCAGCTCTTCCTGGGCGATCCCGAACAGCTCGGGATAGTCGTCCATGAAGGCGCGCAGGACGCGCTCGACGTCGCTCACGGTGACCGCGCCCTGGCTGGACAGCCCGACCCGGGAGCGGGTCAGGGTGTTGCCGCGGCCCGGCAGCACCGGCACGCCGGCGCCCTGGACCAGGTTCGGGCGGTCGGACCGGGTGTCCCAGCGGATCTCCCACTGGCTCGAATGCTCGGCCAGGAAGCGCTGGAGCTCGCCGCGCGTCGCTCCGGAGGCGGCGCGGCGGACGGTCACGAGCGAAGGCTGGGCGTCCAGCCCGGGGGAGGAGAAGTCGCGCGAGAACATCATCGCCTCGAGGCGGGCCATGCCCTCCTCGGGGGATTCCGCCTGGGGAGCGATGGCGAAAGACAGGGATGGGATGAAGAAAAGCGCCGACAACATCAGGACAAACAGGGCTCTGCGACGAGACACGGTTGCTCCTTTCCGTTTTACGGCCTGCCGGGGGTTAAAGGCACCCTCGGCCGAGGCCCTGGAAAACGTCCGGGGGCTCGGCCTTGGGTGCGGGAACACTCGTAATAAGCAAGTGCTCTGAACCCCTCAAGGCGAGCCGCCGGGGAGCTGATCGATCACTGGTCGATCACAATACTGTCGAGGTCTTCTTCGGGCGCGGGGTACTTCATGTCCAGCTTTTCCAGGGTATCCACGAGGATCGTGGCCACGACCAGGTTGCGGTACCACTTCTTGTTGGCGGGCACGACGTACCACGGGGCGGCGTCCTTGCTGGTGCGCGACAGGACGTCCTGGTAGGCCGCCGTGTACTTGTCCCAGAGCTCGCGGTCTTCCAGGTCCCCCTTGCGGAACTTCCAGCGCTTCGTCGGATCGTCGAGGCGGGCCTGGAGGCGCTCCTTCTGCTCGTCCTTGTCGATGTGCAGGAAGAACTTGAGGATGGTGGTGCCGGATTGGGCGAGCAGGCGCTCGAAGTCGTTGATCTGGTCGTAGCGGGCCTTCCAGACCTTGGCCGGGGCGAGCTCCTTGACGCGCACGACCAGCACGTCCTCGTAGTGGCTGCGGTTGAAGATGACCATCTCGCCGCGCGCCGGCACCTGGGGGTGGACGCGCCAGAGGAAGTCGTGGTCGAGCTCCTCCGGGGTCGGCGTCTTGAAGGAGGCCACGCGCACGCCCTGGGGGTTGACGCCGTCGAAGACGTGGCGGATCGTCCCGTCCTTGCCGCTGGTGTCCATCCCCTGGAGCACGACGAGCACCTTGTGCCGGTGCTCGGCCCAGAGCATCTCCTGCAGCGCTTCCAGGCGGTCGTTGAGCTTCGCGAAGACCTCCTCGGTCCCGTTCTTGCCGGCGGGGAAGGCGGAGGTGTCCCCGGCGTCGAGGCGCGAGAGATTGACCCGGGAGCCCGGCTTGACGCGGTATCTCTTCATCTTCATGGGGTTGGAAGCTACCACGGAATCCCGGCGCCGGCCGGGCCTGTTGTTGCAGACGGAAGGAGGGCTGTCCGATGAGCCAGGGAATCGTCCGAGCCTGCCCGTCCTGCGGGCGCAAGAACCGGGTGCTGGGATCGCGACTGAGCCAGGAGGCGCGCTGCGGGGCCTGCGGCGCCGCGCTGACCCCCATCGCCGAGCCGGTGGCCATGGACCGGGGAGCGGATCTCGACGCCCTGCTCCGGGAGTCGGCCCTGCCCGTGCTGGTGGACTTCTGGGCCCCCTGGTGCGGCCCCTGCAAGGTGGTGGCGCCCGAGATCGCCAAGGTGGCGGAGAGGAACGCCGGCCGCATCCTGGTGGTCAAGGTGAACACCGACGTGGACCCGGCGGTCGGCACGGCGCACCGCATTCAGTCGATCCCCACCATGGCCGTCTTCGACGGCGGCCGGGAGGTGGCCCGCACCCTGGGCGCGCGCCCGGCGCGCGAGATCGAGGGATTTTTGGGGCAGGCGCTGGGGGTGTGAGTGTGAGGGGAAGGCACACGGACGAACACGGACTTTCACGGACCCACACGGACTGAGCGCCGGATGTCCGGTGTCCGTGTTGGTCCGTGATCGTCCGTGTCAGTCCGTGTTCAGGGCTTCTCCCAGCCGCTTGAGATCCGCCTCCGCCGCGATGTACCCGAAAGCCGACCACTGATCGCCCGCGAGCACCTGCCGGAAGGCCTTCACCGCCTCGTCCCGCCTGCCGTTGTAGAGGTGCCAGTTGCCCACGCCGTAGCCGAGGGTGGCGGGGTCGAGGCCCTCCTGGCCGGCCAGGGAGAGGATCGAGTCGGCCGGGATCTCCCCTTTGTACATCAGCACCAGCCAGTGATAGGACCGGTTCTCGATGACGTCCATGTCGGTCCGGATCGGAGCGAGCAGCTCTGCCGCCTCGCCCACCCGGCCCAGGCGGCGCAGGATCATGTAGAGCCAGTGGATCGTGGCCACCTGCATGTCCGCGTTCTTCGAGACCTGCAGGCACTCGCGGAAGGCGCGCTCCGCGTTCGGGAGGTCTCCGAGGTAGTAGTAGGCGAGCCCCAGGTGGTACCAGACGTTCGTCTGGAGCGTGCTGACCGGGATGTTCCGCGCGTTCGGCAGGCCGTCGGGCTCGACCTCGTCGGGCTTGCCCGCGATCAGCCCGGCGGCCCGCTCCAGGTCGGCGATGGCCAGGTCGAACCGGCGGATGGAGATGTACCGGTGGCCGCGGTGGCGCAGCAGCCGGGGCTCGTCCGGGTGCTTCTCCAGCCCCCGGGTGTAGAGATCGATGGCTTCGCGGTAGCGGCCGAGGTAGGCGGTGCGGCGGCCGAGCCAGATCAGGGCGTCGACGTCGTCGGGATGGGCCTCGGCCTCGGCGCGGGCCGCGGCGAGCCTGGCCTCGCGGTCGGCCTGAATTTCAGGAGAGAGGGGCGGCGGCGCCAGCGGCTGGCCGAAGAGCGACACGGCCTCGACGCCGGGATCGGCGCCATCGGCGGCGGGGGAGGGTTGGACGCGCGGCAGCGCCAGGGCGGGGACGGTCTCCAGCGGAGCCGTCCGCGCGCCCCGGCCCCCGCATGCCGTGATCAGAGGGAGAAGCAGGCACCCGGGGAGGATCCAGGATCTCATCGGGCGGAAGTCTACCCGATCCGGCCTTAGTTCCTGGAGTACTGCTCGTAGGTCTCCTGGCTCTCGAAGTAGAGGACCTTGCCGTCCGGCATGGCGGCGATCACGGCGGTGGCCTTGTCGACCGGCTTGCCGGTGACCGGATCGACCGCGGTGCGCGCGGCGGCGTCCTTGGTCAGGCGCTCCTTGCACATCTCGCAGCAGCCGTAGTAGGTCCTGCCCTCGACGGCGACCGGGATCTGGTCCTTGTCGAAGACCTGGTTGTTCACCATGCAGACCTTCTTGGCCTCGACCCGCTTGAGCTCCGGCTTCTTCTCTTCACCGGCCCGGGCGGCTCCAACGGCGAAGGCGAGGAGACAGACGAAGGCGAGGGCGAGGCGACCCAGGTGGATCAATCGGTTCTTTTCGGGCATAATCGGGCTCCTTTACAGGTTCACGAGAGCGGATGCTCCTCTGCCGGTCTGCCGTTTGCAGTGGCCAGAGCAGAGAACAGGGCCGGAGCGCCCATCATTTCATCACAAAGCCGGAGAGAACGTGGAAGAGAGAGAAGAGAGAAAAGAGAGCGAGACCGAAGCCTCACCCCAGACCCTGAACTGGACCAACATCGTTTTCCTCCTTGGAACCCTCCTCGTCGCGGCCGTCGGCACCCCCTGGTACCTCTGGAAGTTCGGCTTCGGCGTTGCCGAGTGGCTGACCTTCTTCGTGCTCTGGCTGACGACCGGCCTCTCCGTCACCGCGGGCTACCACCGGCTGTTCGCGCACAAGACCTACCAGGCCTCCTGGCCGGTGCGCCTGTTCTACCTGGTCTTCGGCGCCGCCGCCCTGGAGAACTCCGTCCTCAACTGGGCCGCCGACCACCGCATCCACCACGACCACGTGGACGAGGAGCGCGACCCCTACAACATCCAGAAGGGCTTCTGGTGGGCGCACATGTTCTGGATCTTCGTCGACAAGGAGCCGACGCCGCGCAGCGTGGTGCGGGACCTCGAGGAGGATCCCCTCGTCCGCTGGCAGGACCGCTGGTACGTGTGGATCGGCATCGGCATGGCGCTCGGCGTGCCTCTCCTGGTCGGCATCCTGACCGGCCATGTCCTCGGCTGCCTGATCATCGGCGGCGTGCTGCGGGTCGTGGTCAGCCACCACGGCACGTTCTTCATCAACAGCCTGTGCCACATGATCGGCCGGCAGCCCTACAGCCGCGAGCACAGCGCCCGTGACAGCGCCGTGATGGCCGTCCTGGCGTTCGGCGAGGGCTACCACAACTACCATCACAGCTTCCCGTTCGACTACCGCAACGGCATCCGGCGCTGGCACTTCGATCCGGCCAAGTGGCTCATCTCGGCGCTCTCCTGGGTCGGCCTGACCCGCAACCTGCGGCGCGCGCCCGAGGCCGCCATCCTCAAGGCCAAGATCGAGATCCAGTTCGAGGCCGCCAAGGAGCGCATGCAGAAGGTCGTCGCCCACTCGAAGGAGACCTACGAGGAGCGCCTCCACCAGGCGTACGCCCGCCTGGAGACGGCCATCCACGACCTCCTGGCGCTGCAGCGGCGCCGGCCGGCCAAGGTGAATCCGGAGCATGAGCACCTGCCCCTGGAGACCCGCATCGGCCTGACCTACAATGCCCTGGAGCAGGCGCTCCGGGAGTGGAAGCAGACCCTGCGGCAGATGAACCGGCTGCCGATCTCCCTGTCGGCCTGAAAAAACGGGCCTGAGGCTGAATGGATCGACGATCCCTGCGGGGTGGGCGCTCTCCAGCGTCCACCCCGTTTTCCATTGAGGTGAATGGCATGCGTCTCTCCCTGCGCTTCGCTGTCGTCCTGCTGCTCCTCTCCCTCCCGGCAAGCTCGCAACCTCTCTCGCCCGAGATCGCGGCCGCCGCGTCCGCCCTGCGCGACGGCGCCATGCAGGGCACCCGCGCCTACGAGATCGTCCGCTCCCTGACGCTGGAGGCGGGCCCGCGGCCGGCGGGCTCGGCCGCCGACCGGGCCGCGGTCGAGTGGGGCGTGCGCAAGCTGAAGGAGCTCGGCTTCCAGAACGTGCGGGCGGAGGCGGTGACCGTCCCGCACTGGGTGCGCGGCGCCGAGTCCGGCGAGATCGTCTCCCCCTGGCCGCAGCCGATGGTCCTGGCGGCGCTCGGCGGCAGCGTGGGCACGCCGGAAGGCGGCATCGAGGCCGAGGTGGTGCAGGTCCCCGACGTGGCGGCCCTGGACGGCATGGACGCGGTGACCGCGGCCAGGGTGAAGGGCAAGATCGTCTTCATCGACAAGCGCATGGAACGGGCGAAGGACGGCTCGGGCTACGGCCCGGCCGTGGCCGGCCGCGGTCGCGGCGCGGTGGCGGCGGGCAAGCTCGGCGCCGCGGCCGTGCTGATCCGCTCCGTGGGCACGGACAGCAACCGCACGCCGCACACCGGCGGCATGCGCTACGAGGACGGGGTGCCCCGCATCCCCGCGGCGGCGCTCTCGAACCCCGACGCGGACACGCTCGAAGGGCAGCTTGGCATCGCCGAAAAATCGGGCAAGCCCGTCGTCTTCCGCCTGAAGCTCGGAGCGCACATGCTGGTCGACGGCGAGTCGGCGAACGTGATCGGCGAGATCCCGGGGCGGGAGAAGCCGGAGGAGATCGTGCTCCTGGGCGGCCATCTCGACTCCTGGGACCTGGGCACCGGCGCGATCGACGACGGCGCCGGCTGCGCCATCATGATCGAGGCCGCGCGCCGGATCGGCGAGCTCCCGCAATCTCAGCGTCCGCGCCGGACGGTGCGGGTGGTGCTCTTCGCGAACGAGGAGTTCGGGCTCTCCGGGGCGCGCGCCTATGCCGAGAAGCATGCCGCGGACCTGCCGCGCCACATCCTGGCGGGGGAGTCCGACTTCGGCTCCGGCCGGGTCTGGCAGGCGGACTCGCGGGTGGCGCCCGAGGCGCTGGCGCTCTTCGACGAGATCGCGAAGCTCCTCGCCCCGATCGGCGTCGAGCGCGGCGACAACGAGTCCGGCGGCGGCGCCGACCTGGGCCCCCTGGCCCCGGCCCACGTGCCCGTGGCCGGCCTCAGCCAGGACGGCACCTGGTACTTCGACTGGCACCACACCGCCAACGACACCCTCGACAAGATCGATCCCAAGGACCTCGACCAGAACGTGGCCGCCTGGGCCGCGCTCGCCTACGCGGTCGCAGAGATGCCGGGAAACTTCGGCCAGGCGCCGGAGCCCCAGCCGCGGCGGTAGCCAGTGCTCTGAATGGCTGAGCGTAGGGGAGGGGCTTGCCCCCTCCCGGGCGGGCGGAGGCTCCGAATACGAATATCGCTCGGCCTTGGGGCTTCCCCCGCCCGGGAGGGGGCACGCCCCTCCCCTACAGAAAAGCGCTACCCGTCACTCGGACTGTGACGAGGTACTAATCGGGCCGGCCGTTGCGCTCGATGACCCCCGCCCGCAGCAGGTACTCGTCCGCCAGCAGCCGGTAGGCCTCGGCGCCGGTGGCGCAGGGGTCGTACTGGAAGATGGTCTGTCCGGCCTCCGGAGCCTCGGCCAGGCGGGTGTTGATGCGGATCTCCATGGCGAAGACCAGCGGGCCCTGCTCGGCCCGGATGCGGTCGACCGTCCGCCGGGTGAGCTTCGTGCGGTAGTCCACCATGGTCAGGAGGATGCCGAGCGGCAGGGTGCGCGCGCCCGCGGTCCAGGCCAGGCGGTCGGCCGCGGCGATCAGGTTCATCACGCCGGTGATCGCCAGGTACTGCGGATTCGCCGGCACGATGAACGCGTTCGAGGCCACCAGGGCGTTCAGCGGCACGAGCGAGAGCGACGACGCGCAGTCCAGGAGGATGTGGTCGTAGCGGTCCTTCAAGGGGGCGAGCGCCGCCTTGAGCCGTCCCTCCTTCTTGCTGAACACGGAGAGCTCCGCGTCCGTGCGCTGCAGGTCGGCCGAGGAGGTCATCAGCCAGAGCCCGTCGGTCGAGGTCGGCCGCACCGCCTCCCAGGCAGGGAGGTTGTGGAGCAGCACGTCGGCGGACGACGGGCCGAGCTGATCCCGCGGCACGCCCAGGGAGAGCGAGGCCGACGACTGCGGGTCGAGGTCCACGAGCAGCACGCGCTTGCCCTTGGCCGCCAGCGCAGCGCCGAGGTTGACGGCGGTCGTAGTCTTCCCTACTCCCCCCTTGCGGCTGACCAGGGCGGTAATCATTGATGAAACGTAATGTAACTCATCAGGCCGTCGGACGGCTCGCCCGCAGGAAGATCGGCCAGGAGATCGTCCGCGCCTCGGCGGGAGCGCCCCAGGCGGCCTCGATCTCCTGCCGCCCCTCCGCGACCGGTTCCGATCCGGTCTCTTTGACGTAGCGCTGGAAGGCCGACCAGGTCCGCACGTAGGAGAGATACCGGTCCAGGGTCCAGCGTTCCCGGTGGAGGAGCGGCGGGGCCTCCGCCTCGGGGAAGGGAAAGGGGATGGTCCGGTACTCCTCGTTGACCCACTTGCGCTCGGGCGGCCACCAGGGCCCGACGATGCCGTAGGCCAGCCGGTCGATCCAGGCGTCCACCTGCGGGCTCACCCGCGCCAGGTTGTAGGTCCAGAGCACCACCGCGCCGCCCGGGGCGAGCACCCTGCGGGCCTCGGCGAAGAAGCGGTCGAAGTCGAACCAGTGGAACGCCTGGGCCGCGGCGACGAGGTGCACGGACGCGTCCGGCAGGCCGGAGGCCTCCGCGGGCGCCACCCGGTACTCGACCCGCGGGTGGGGCTCGGCGTGCTCGATCTGCTGCGCGCTCGGGTCGGTGCCGATGACCTGGTCGAAGCGCCCGGCCAGCCCGAGCGCCGCCTGGCCGCTCCCCGTGCCCACGTCCCAGGCCGTCCCCCTGCGGGCGGGAAGACCGGCCACGAAGTCGAACAGCTCCTCCGGGTATCCCGGCCGGTAGGAGGCGTAGTCCCGGGCATGGCCCGAGAAGTGGTCCTTGAAGGTCCGCATGCGCAGGAGCCTAGCGCATGGCGGCGGCGGCGGCGGCGGCGATGGGGGCCATCATGGTACGATCCCGCTCCGTCACGCGGCTGTCGCGCCGCCGTCGCCTTCGTCACGCTCAATCGGGGGGAACCCAGTGAAAGCAGACGCCATCATCCGGTGGTTCATGCCGAAGGAGGAGCGCTTCCACGTGCTCTTCTCCGAGGACACGCGCAACCTGGTCGCAGCGGCGGGCCTGTTCACCGAGATCGCCCGGAGCACCAGCCTGCAGGAGCGCGAGGCCCTGAGCGCCCGGCTCAAGCAGATCGAGCACGAAGGGGACCGGATCACCCGCTCCATCTTCGACGCCCTGAACTCCACCTTCATCACCCCGTTCGACCGCGAGGACATCCGCGGCCTCACCACCGACCTCGACGACATCCTCGACTACCTGGAAGGCGTGGCCCACTCGCTCATCCTCTTCGACCTGGAAGAGTCGCCGGACGGGCTGCGCAAGTTCGCCGAGATCCTGGCCGGGATGGCGAGCGAGATCGACCGGCTCACGGGCCTGCTCTGGGATCTCGGCAACGCGCCCCAGATCCTGGAGAGCACGGTCCGGATCTCCGACCTGGAAAACGAGGCCGACCGCCTCTACAACCGGATGATCGCCGACCTGTTCCGGGCGAACGGCCGGGACCCCCTCGAGATCCTGAAGTGGAAGGAGATCTACGAGGGCCTGGAGAACGCGTGCGACCAGTGCAAGAACTACACGCACGTCATCGGCAACATCGTGGTGAAGAACTCCTGAGGCCGCGATCATGCCCCCAGGCACCGGCTTGCTCGTCTTCATCATCCTCATCGCCCTCGGCTTCGACTTCCTGAACGGCTTCCACGACGCCGCGAACTCGATCGCGACCGTGGTCTCCACGCGCGTGCTGTCGCCGCAGAAGGCGGTGGTCTGGGCGGCCTTCTTCAACTTCGTGGCCGCGTTCGTGCTGGGCACGCACGTGGCCAAGACCATCGGCAAGGGGATGATCGACCTCTCGGTGGTGACGCAGGAGGTGGTGCTGGCCGCCCTCCTGGGCGCGATCACCTGGAACCTGCTCACCTGGTACTGGGGCCTGCCGGTCTCCTCCTCGCACGCGCTGATCGGGGGCTATGCCGGCGCCGCGGTCGCCAAGTCGGGCATGGGGGCGATCCTCTGGTCGGGCTGGACCAAGACGCTCATCTTCATCGTGCTCGCTCCGACCATCGGCGCGTTCCTGGGCTTCTTCCTGATGGTCTCGGTGACCTGGATCTTCCGGCGCTGGCACCCGTCGCGCCTGGACCGGGTCTTCCGCCGGCTGCAGCTCGTGTCGGCGGGCCTCTACAGCCTGGGCCATGGCGGCAACGACGCGCAGAAGACCATGGGCATCATCACCGGCCTGCTGGTGGCGTCGGGTCACCTGAAGGAGTTCGCGGTGCCGCTCTGGGTGATCCTGATCAGCCACGCGGCCATCGCCTTCGGCACCATGTTCGGCGGCTGGCGGATCGTGAAGACCATGGGCACGCGGATCACCAAGCTGCAGCCCTTCGGGGGCTTCGCCGCGGAAACCGCGGGCGCCATCACCCTGATCGGCGCGACCATGGGCGGCATCCCGGTATCGACGACGCACACGATCACCGGCGCCATCATCGGCGTGGGCGCGACGAAGCGGCTCTCGGCGGTGAAGTGGGGCGTCGCCGGCCGCATCGTCTGGGCCTGGGTGCTGACGATCCCCATCTCCGCGGCCGTGTCCGCGGCCTGCTACCTGCTGCTCGCGCCGCTGTTCTGAGGCTCGCCGGTCCTCAAGGCCGCTCTCGAAGGCGACCGGTTACGTACTTGTGCAGCACGCTGGCGATCAAGGTTTGATAGGGCATTCCTTGTTCGAGTGCTTTCACTTGAATATCTTGGAGGTCGCCTGCTGACAGGCGGATATTCACCCTTCGGTCCTTGATGGCCGTGCCACGTGCTGCGGCACGAAACCTGGCGATCTCGCTCTTCGTGGCGATGGACTTGAGGCTCCCTTTCTCATAGGCCTCAAGAATTTCGTGTTCGTATTCGTCGATCTTAGCCATCGGGTTCATCCCTGCTCAAAAAGTCGCGTGTCGCCTTACGACTCGGGATCACGGTTTTGAGGAAGAAGTACTCCTCTTCCTCGACGAAAGGCACCAGGTACGCATACCCGTCCCAGGCGACGATGAGTATGCGCTGGCGCGGATACTTTTCCGGGTTCGGGTGAGCCACGATATCGAGCAGGCCGCCGGCGTCAATGGCGACAACGATCTGCTCGAAGCCAATCCCGCGCTCTTGCTGGAGCAAGTCGTTCTTTTCAGGGCTCCACCGGAACGGCTTCATTCCCGCATGGTACAAGAGCGTGTGCCTTTTGTCATCGGTTCGGCCGCATGAGCGGGCAGGAAGAGCAGGAGCTGTGGAGACTGGGCTACCTCCACGAGTCCGTTGTCAACCTGGACCTGGGGCAGCGCGCGCCTTCCCTGGGAGCGCTGGCGTCCCCGCCGGCATGTCCGGAGGAATTGGCGGAACGCCGGCAACTGTCGGGATGACCGCAGAACCTCCGGCTGCCCAGGAGAGGTGCCACCCGAATCCCAAGTCACTGAGCGAAGAGGAGATAGCGGGAAACGGTTGAGGCGCCCTACCTCTCGCAGGTCCACGGGGCGGCGCAGGCAAGTGCCTGGCGAATGTTCGGTCGTCTCCGCGGCCTGCTACCTGTTGCTCGCGCCGCTGTTCTGATCCGGCAGGAGCCGACGACCGGCCGTGAGCGCAGGATGTGGAGCGCTCTTCCCGGATTTATCGCGATGTGGCCGCGATGTGGAGCGCCAAATTTACAGATAGAGGTCTACGGCGGGATTTGGCGCATGCTCCGTGGGATTTGGACGAACGTCGAGAAAATCTGGCGCGCCAGATCCGGCTGACAGAGGTCTGCAAGGCGATCGTGGAGCGCCAAATTTAGAAACAGAGGTCTGCGGCGGGATTTGGCGCATGCTCCGCGAGATTTGGATGACCGTCGACGAAATGTAGCGCGCCAAATCCGGCTGACAGAGGTCTACGAGGGGATTTGGCGCTCTCTGCCCGGCTGACGGAGGTCTGCGAGCGGATTTGGCGCTCCAAATCCGGCCGCAGAGGTCTACGAGGGGACCTGAGCGGGCGAAATCCGGCCGATGGAGGACTGCCGGGGGATTTGGCGCACTCCTTCCGGCTGACAGAGGTCTGCGAGGCGTTTTGGCGCGTTGCGTGGAGATTTACCGCGTGGGCGCTGGTTCCTCGACATCTGATCTGCCGCCCAGCTCGGCCACCAGCCGCTCCAGCCACTCCCGAAGCTCATCCGGCAATCCGCCGGGAACCGCCGGCGCCTCCCCGGCGGCGATCCGGCGAAGAAAGCCGGCAAACTCGGGAAACGGCGCAGGGAACCCGTCGAGTTGGGCCAGGGCCTCTTCCTCGCCGGGGCCGAGCTCGTCTTCCCCGAAGCCGGCCCGGGCACAGGCGATGGCCAGGGCTTGCAGAGCCCGGAGCATCTGGGGGGCCAGGCCACCGCCTCCGCCGGCGCGGCGTTTGAGCTCGGCGAGCAGGTCATCGCGCTTCCTGGCCCACTCGGCGGCAGCGGCGAGGTCGCCGCGGGCCTGGGCGATTTCGGAGAGGTTGTCGTAGTCCTTCCAGGCTTCCTTGAGGCCGAGGGATTCGCGGATCTCGCGGGCTTGATGGGCGTGGCGCTCGGCGGTGGCGAGATCGCCGAGGCGGAGGTGGATCTGCGCG
>JBJMGZ010000644.1:0-2971 GCA_045807605.1 Thermoanaerobaculia bacterium
TGGGTCAAGCGCTACCTGCGCGAAGTGCGTCCCGAACTGGCCAAGGGGCGCCACCCGACCGTGTTCGTCAACAGCCGCGGCGAGCCCATGACCCGCATGGGATTCTGGAAGAACCTCAAGGCCTACGGCGTGAAGGTGGGCATCCGCGGCCTCTCCCCGCACGTGCTCCGCCACAGCTTCGCCACTCACCTGCTGGAGCACGGCGCCGACCTGCGGGCGGTCCAGACCATGCTCGGCCACGCCGATATCTCGACCACGCAGATCTACACCCACATCCACCAGGAACGCCTGAAGACGCTCTACGACCGGTTTCACCCGCGGTCGTAGGCCCTCACCCCCGACCCCTCTCCCGGCCGCACACCCGGACCCCCGGGAGAGGGGAGATCTCCAGATCCAACCTCATCTCCATCAGTGGCTTGTCCGCATTAGAAGCTCCCGACTCTTTTTCTCCGGCAGGCCATGTACGGCGATGCCGTTGGATCTCGCGCGCCCCCCTCTCCCGGGGGTCCGGGTGTGCGGCCGGGAGAGGGGTTGGGGGTGAGGGCTGAAATCAATCCCGCCTCCCGCGCACTCCTGGCATGAGCCCCGGCGATCCTCTCTACGTCCTCAAAATCCTCTCGGAAGACGGCTCCCTGGTGCGGCGGTTCCCGCTCTCCCTCGGCGAGCATGGGGTGGGCTCCGCGGCGGAGGCGGAAATCCGCCTGGACACCCCCGGGATCTCGCGCCGGCACGCCTCGATCCGGGTGCTCGCGGACGGCGGCGCCGTGCTGGCTGATCACGGCTCCAGGAACGGCACCTGGCTCGCCGGCCGCCAGATCCAGGAGACGGTCGTCTCCCAGTTCGCCGTGATCGCGTTCGGCCCGGTGCAGGCGATCCTCCAGCCGGCGGACGCCACCCGGGAGCGGATCCTGCTGGAGCCGCCGCCCGGGGATGCCACCCCGGTGGAGCGCTCTGAGCGCGCGCGCCCGACCCGGAGCCATGACCCGCTCGACCGTCTCTCCGAGAGCCTGGAGGCGGAGCTGCCCGCCCTCGCCGCCGGCCTCTCGTCGCCGGCAGAGACCGCTTCGGCCCTGGCGCAGCGCTGGCTGGAGGATCTGTCCCTGGGCCGGGTCGAGCTCCTGCGCGGCGAGGCGATCGTGGCCGCGGCTTCCACCTCGAGCCTCTTCCCCAGGCCCGTGGACAGCCTGGAGGTGCAGGGTCCCGACGGCTGGAGGCTCCGCCTGCGGGCTCCGTCCACGGCCGAGCTGAGCCGGCTCGTGCCCCTGTTCCGGCTCGCGCTGGAGCTGCTCGCCGTGCGGACGAGGCGGTCGCGGCCGGCCGAGGCTCCCGCCGCCTTGACTTGCGAGCCCGCGCCGCCGCCTCCCGGCCTGGGGGTGGAGATGTCGCGCATCTACCGCTCGGCCGGCAAGGTGGCGCGCGGCGACGTGCCGGTCCTGATCCTGGGCGAGTCGGGATCGGGCAAGGAGGTGCTGGCGCGCTGGGTCCATGCCCGCTCCCGGCGCGCTTCGGGACCGTTCCTGGCTCTCAACTGCGCCGCGCTCCCCCGCGAGCTTCTGGAAGCCGAGCTGTTCGGCATCGAGCGCGGCGTGGCGACCGGCGTCGAGGCGCGGCCGGGGCTCCTGGAGCGGGCGAGCGGCGGCACGCTCTTCCTCGACGAGATCGGCGACATGGCCCCCGAGACGCAGGCCAAGGTGCTGCGGGTCCTGGAGGGCACCAGCGTCTACCGGGTCGGCGGCCGGGCGCCGGTCGCGGTGGACGTGCGCTTCGTGGCGGCGACCAACCGCGGCCTGGAGGCGCTGGTGGAGGAGGGGGGCTTCCGCCGCGATCTCTTCCATCGGCTCGCCGCCTTCCAGGTGACGCTGCCGGCGCTGCGCTCGCGGCGGGAGGAGATCCCGTTCCTGGCCGCCCGCTTCTTCCACCGCGAGCTGGAGCGCAACGGCCTGTCGAGCCCCGGCATCGCGCGCGCGGCTCTCGGCGCCCTGGTCGGCTACTCCTGGCCGGGCAACGTGCGCGAGCTGCAGAACGAGATCGCCAAGGCCGCGCTGCTGCTGGAGCCGGGCGAGCCGCTCGATCTCCAGCACCTGTCGGACCGGGTGCGCGGCCCCGTGCCCGGCCCAGGCACCAGACCGGCGCTCCTCACGCTGGAGGAGGCCCTGCGCCAGGCCGAGCGCGAGGCCTTCTCCGTGGCCCTGGCCGCGGCCGGAGGGGAAGCCGGGTGCGCCATGGAGCTGCTGGGCGTGTCCCGCACCACCTGGTACCGGAAGGTCAAGGAGCTGGGACTGGGGGAGACCGGAGAGGCGGGCCTGCATGTGATGTAAGAATTACCGGAATGCCGGGAGCCCGTGCGCGGTTGGAGAGGTGGACGCAATCCTGGTTCGTTACGTACAATTGACCGAGACGTATGACGCGCAGCTCCCGGCTCCTCCCCGTCGTGCTCTTCCCGGCTCTCCTGGCCGGGCTCGCCCCCATGACCCCGGCGAAGGCGGAGCTGGTGGTCCTCACCGACGGGCGCTTCCTCAAGGTCAAGGCCTACGAGGTGTCGGAGGAGCAGGCCCGGCTGGACCTGTTCCGCGGCGGCCGCATGACCCTGCCCATCGACCGGGTCGAGCGCATCGTGGACGACGAGTACGTGCCGCCCCCCGAGCCCGATCCAATCGCCGAGGTGATTGCCGAGGCGGTGGCGCCGGCCCCGATCCCGCTGCGCTTCGAGGAGTCGCAGCCGGTGCCCGAGGGTCCCTACGGCGCGCTCATCTACGAGACGGCCAAGAAGCACCAGGTCAATCCCCAGGTCGTGGCGGCGCTGATCCGGCAGGAGTCCTCGGGCAACCGCCGGGCCTTGTCGCACAAGGGCGCGCGCGGCCTCATGCAGCTCATGCCCGCCACGGCCCAGCGCTTCGGCGTGCGCAAGGACCAGCTCTTCGAGCCCAAGCACAACCTGGAGGCCGGCGTCCGCTACCTGAGCTGGCTCATC
>JBJMGZ010000645.1:0-3655 GCA_045807605.1 Thermoanaerobaculia bacterium
TGTTCGTCTCGGCCCCGAGGACCCCAAAAGCCGTGAACACCGCTGCCAAGCTCAGGCAAACAAACAAGATGCTCTTGCGCATCGCAGTTTCCTCCACGTGCAGCCCTCCCACGGACTAGCAAAACAGGGGCCGGACCTCAAAGCTTCCCTAGTGCCGGAAGTGCCGGGTGGCGGTGAACAGCATCGCAATCCCCTGCTCGTCCGCCGCGGCGATGATCTCGTCGTCCTTCTTGCTGCCGCCGGGCTGAACCACCGCCGTGATCCCCGCCCTGGCCAGGGCATCCAATCCATCCCGGAACGGGAAGAAGGCATCCGACGCCGCGACCGTGCCCCGGACGGGGAGCTGCGCCTTCTCGGTCGCCAGGCGGCAGGAATCGACCCGGCTCATCTGGCCGGCGCCGATGCCCACCGTCTGGTCGCCGTTGGCCACCACGATCGCGTTCGACTTCACATAGCGGCAGACCTTCCAGGCGAGGTCCAGGGCGCGGCGCTCCTCCGGCGTGGGCTGCCGCCGGGTGGGGCAGGTCCAGCCGGAGGGATCGTCGGGCAGGGCGTCGGGAGGCTGGGCGAGGAACCCGCCGTCGATCGGCCGCAGCTCGACGTCCGCCGGGGAGGGCCGATACAGCGGGCACTCCAAGACGCGCAGGTTCCTCTTCGCGCCGAAGCGCTCCCGCGCGGACGTGTCGAAGCCGGGGGCGAGCAGGACCTCCACGAAAAGCTCGGCCATGGCCTCGGCCAGGGCGCCGTCCGCCGGACGGTTGAGGGCCACGATCGAGCCGAACGCCGAGACCGGATCGGTGGCGAGAGCGCGCTGGTAGGCCTCCGTGAGGCTCGTTCCCCGGCCGACGCCGCACGGGTTGTTGTGCTTGACGATGACGACCGCCGGCTCTGCGAACAGGGCGACGATCTTGCGCGCGGCGTCCGCGTCCAGGAGATTGTTCCAGGACAGCTCCTTGCCCTGGAGCTGCCGGAACCCGCCCAGCACGCCGGGGCCTCCGGAGGTGGCATAGACCGCGCCGCCCTGGTGGGGGTTCTCGCCGTAGCGCAGCTCCATGGTCCGGTCGAGCTCCAGGGAGACCCGGCTCTGGCCGCCAAGAAAGCCGGCCACGGCGGAGTCGTAGCTCTGGGTGTGGGCGAACGCCTTGGCCGCGAGCCGGCGCCGCAGCTCCTCGGGGAGAACGCCGCCGCCTCCCTCCAGGGCGGAGAGCACCTCGGCGTAATCTCCGGGATCGACCACCACGCCCACGCCGCCGAAGTTCTTGGCCGCGGCCCGCACCATGGCGGGGCCGCCGATGTCGATCATCTCGATCGTCTGCGCGAACGAAGCGCCCGCGGCCAGGGTCTCGCGGAAGGGGTAGAGGTTCACGACCACCAGGTCGATGCGCTCGATGCCGTGCTCCCGGATCTGGTCGAGGTGGCCGTCCACCGACCGGTCGGCCAGGATGCCGCCGTGGATGCGCGGGTGGAGCGTCTTGACCCGGCCGTCGAGGATCTCCGGAAAGCCGGTGACGTCGGCCACGGCGGTGACGGGGATGCCCTTGTCCTGGAGGAACCTGAGCGTGCCGCCGGTGGACACGATCTCGACGCCGAGCCCGGCGAGCCCGCGGGCGAGCTCCTCCAGACCCCGCTTGTCGTACACGGAAACCAGGGCGCGGCGCGCCTTGAGCATGCGGCTCTCCTCGGTCTGGGTGGAATCGCCGTTCAGCGGCCGCGGTCGGCCCGCGGCAGGATCAGGAGGCGCGTGCCCGCGTTCACCATGGAGGCCCGGTTGTCCGCGCCCCCTGCCGCGATCCAAATATAGCGCAGCACCAGGGTGACGTCCGTGACGGCATGGCTGAAGGCCACCGAGGCGACGCCGAAGGCGGTGGAACGGTCGTCGAAGCGGCCGATCCCGGAGGCGAAGCCGATCTTGCGGTACTCGCGGCCCACCATGGGGTAGACCGCGCGCCCGCGGCGGAACGTCTCGGCCAGGAGAGACTTGACGTTCTTCTGCCGGTCCAGGGAGGGCGGCACGCCGTAGAAGACGAGGGGGAAGCGGGGCTCGGCCGTCTCGGCGTAGCGCAGGTAGTCGACGAAGTAGCGGGACTCCTCCGGATCGGCCCCGGACACGGCGAGCGGGTTGTTCGCGTCGGCCACGTAGTGCGCGACCTTGCCGAGCCGCAGCACGACCTCCTCGAACGGCCGGTGGAGGCGGATGGCGGAGATGGCGCCGTCCACCTCGGCGAACAGGGCCTGGTCGAGCGTGCCGGAGCCATTCGGGTCCAAGCCGTCGGGGTCCTTGCGGTGGCGGTCGGCGTCCGCATCCTGGAACGGGGCCTGCACACCGGCCTGGAACGCCTCCTCGTGCTTCTCGATCTGCCGGGCGAGGTCGGGAGGGGCGAGCCGCGCGGCTTCGCGGGCGATGGCGCCCTGGGTGCGCGGCGTCCAGGCGAGGGCCGGAGCGGCCGCCAGCAGCAGCGGCAGTCCGAGGGCTGCCGGGACGAGCCGGGAGAGGTACAATCCCTGTCGCATTTCCTGTCTATTGTAGGGGGATCTCCTTTGGTGCGCCAGCATCTCGATGTGACCGGCCTCTTCTGCCCGCTGCCTATCCTGCTGGCTGCCCGCGAGATGAGAAAGCTCCAGCCCGGCGACCTCCTGGACGTGGTGGGGGACGACCCCGGCATCCTGGAAGACATGCCCGTCTGGTGCGAGCGCGCCGGCCACCGCCTCATCGAGATGGAAGAGGAAGAGGGGAAGATCCGTTCCCTGGTGGAGAAGGGGCAACCCCGGCCGCGGGCTTGACTCCCGAGGCCGATCCCTGCTAAAAACTCCCTCCCCCGGGGACGACCTCCCCGTGTGCCCAGGTAGCTCAGTTGGTAGAGCACGTGACTGAAAATCACGGTGTCACTGGTTCGATTCCGGTCCTGGGCACCATCCTTCTCCAAATCCAGCTAGACCCGGCAGCTCCCGTCACCGATGAGCGGATGGCGGCAGCCTTGCATCGCTTGACCGTTTGGGAGTAGCCGGCCCGCCGAGGGCCTACCGACTCAAACACGACAGATCGAGGAGCGAGCGTCATGGCAGTTCAACTGAAAAATCTGTCCGATCAGGTCCTGGTCATCACGGGAGCCTCGAGTGGCATCGGGCTGACGACGGCGAAGATGGCGGCGGAGCGGGGGGCGAAGATGGTCCTCACGTCGCGGGACGAAGAAGGATTGCGCAAGGCCGTGGACGAGATCCGCGGCGCGGGCGGCACGGCGGTCCACGTGGTGGCCGACGTGGCCGACCTGCAGGCCCTCCACGCGGTCGCGCACACGGCCGAGCGCGAGTTCGGCGGGTTCGATACCTGGGTGAACAACGCCGGGATCTCGATCTACGGCCGCGTCCTGGAGGTGCCGGTGGAAGACGCCCGCCGGCTCTTCGAGACCAACTACTGGGGCGTGGTGAACGGCTCGCTCGTGGCGTTGCCGCACCTGCGCCAGCGAGGCGGAGCGCTGATCAACCTGGGCAGCATCGTCTCGGACATCGCGGTGCCCCTCCAGGGCCACTATTCGGCGAGCAAGCACGCGGTCAAGGGGTTCACGGACGCCCTGCGCATGGAGCTGGAGGAGGAGGGCGCGCCGGTCTCGGTGACCCTGGTCAAGCCGGCGGCGATCGACACGCCGTTCCCCGAGCA
>JBJMGZ010000646.1:0-2650 GCA_045807605.1 Thermoanaerobaculia bacterium
TCCCGAGCCCTTTCCCGATCGTCCAAAAGTCCTTCCGGATGATCCCGAACCCTTTCCCGATCGTCCAGAAGTCCTTCCGGATGACCGGAAAGCCCTTCCCGATCGTCCAGAAGTCTTTCCCGAGGACCGGAAAGCCGTTGCCGACCGTCCAGAAGTCTTTCCCGCTGACCGGGAAGGGCATCCCGACCGTCCGGAATCGTTGCCCGGTCGTCCGGGAACGTCACCCGAGGCGCGGACAGGCATCACCGGCACTGTTGCAGCGGGAATGGACGAAAGGGCGCGCGGCTCTTCCAGCCGAGAGGCTCCTCCTGCGCACGCGGCGCTCGGGTTGTGAGATAGGGGACGGGATCGAGACAGCAGGTTGAAGAGGAGACAGAGCCGCGGGTGCCTGTCTTGACGCCCGGCATCCCGGCTCGTACGCTCCCCGAATTCCATGAGGAGATCTCGATGCGGACCTTCCCTTTGCACGCCCTGCTCCGGACGGGCGCGTTTTCTCTGCTTCTGGGACTGCTGCTGGCAGCGGCGCCCATCGCGGCGCAGCCGGCCTCCCATCCCCTCGACCCTCTGAACGGCGACGAGATCCGCGCCGCGACGCGCGCCCTCCAGGCCCGGCAGGGCTTCCCCGAAGGCGGCCGCTTCGCCGTGGTGGCCCTGAACGATCCGCCCAAGCAGGAGATCCTCAAGTACAAGGGCGGCAGCTCCTTCCCGCGCCAGGTCTTCGCCGTGGTCTACGACCGCGCGCGGAACAAGACCTTCGAAGCCCTGGTCAACGTCAAGGACCCGCAGCGCCCCAAGGTCGACTCCTGGACCGAGGTCGCGGGAGTCCAGCCCCTGGTGCTCGAGGAGGAGGGCGACATCATCGACGGAATCCTCCGCTCCGACGAGCGCTGGATCGCCGCGGTCAAGGGCGCGGGCTCGATCCCGACGCGGTCGTCATCGACTACTGGGCCGTGGGCACGGTCCCCGAACCGTACCGGGGACGCCGGCTGCTGCGCGGCCTGACCTTCTTCCAGGGTGATGCCGCCAACTACTACGGCCAGCCGGTCGAAGGGCTCGATGCGCTCGTGGACCTCAACAGCGGCGAGCTCCTGGAGCTGACGAACATCCCCGATCCGCCGCCGCTGCCCGGCCCCTCCCAGGACTTCGACGAGGACTCCATCCGCCGCACCCTCGGCAAGCTGCGCGAAGCGCCCAAGCCGCTCGTCATCTCCCAGCCCCAGGGCCCGAGCTTCGAGCTCCGCGGCAACGAGGTGAGCTGGCAGAAGTGGCGCTTCCGCTACGTGATGCACCCGCGCGAGGGCCTCGTGCTCTACCTGGTGACCTACACCGATCCGGCGGGCCAGCCGCAGCCGGTCCTCTACCGCGCCTCCTTCTCCGAGATGGCCGTGCCCTATGGCGATCCCGCGGGCAACTGGAACTGGCGCTGCGCCTTCGACGTCGGCGAGTACGGCGTGGGCAAGGGCGCCTACACCATCGAGCCCGGGCTCGACGCGCCCGCCAACGCCGTGCTCCTCGACGCGGTCTTCGCCAACGACTTCGGCCGGCCGGTGATCTATCAGGACGTCGTGGGGATCTACGAGCGCGACGGCGGGCTGCTCTGGAAGCACCGCGAGACCGGCGGCGACCAGTGGAACAACGAATCCCGCCGCGGGCGGGAGCTGGTGGTCTTCACCATCGCCACGGTGGGCAACTACGACTATTCGATCAACTGGATCTTCAAGCAGGACGGATCGATGCAGGTGGAGTCCGGCCTGACCGGCATCATGCTCGCGAAAGGGGTCGTGCAGGAGACCCACTCCCACGATGCGAACGGGCACCTCGTGGCGCGCCGCGTGGTGGCTCCGCACCACCAGCACATCCTCAACTTCCGCCTCGACTTCGACGTCTACGGCCCGGCCAACTCGGTGTCCGAGATGAACACCCGCTCCGCGGCGCCCGCGGAAAACCCGGCGGGCACGGCGATCGTCATGGAAGAGAAGGTCCTGCCGCGCGAGAAGGACGCCCAGCGCGACCTGAGCCTCGCCGACGCCCGCGCCTGGCGCGTGCTCAACCCGACGCAGAAGAACGGGCTCGGCATGGAGCGCGGCTACATCCTGGTGCCGGGGGCGAACTCGGTCCCCTACGCCCTGCCGGATGCGCTGGCCCGGCGGCGGGCCGGCTTCATGGACCACCACGTCTGGGTCACGCGCTACCGGCCGCGCGAGCTCTACGCCGGCGGCGACTACCCGAACCAGAGCGAGGGAGGAGACGGCCTGCCGCGCTACGCCGCCAAGAACGAGCCGATCGAGAACACCGACCTGGTGCTCTGGTACACCTTGAACGTCACCCACATCCCGAGGCCGGAGGAGTGGCCGGTGATGCCGACCACGACCGTCGGCTTCCGCCTCATCCCGGCCGGCTTCTTCGAAGCCAACCCGGCGCTCGACGTGCCGAAATAGGAAACGGCTTCCCGCGCGTCAGAGGGAAACGCGGCTGCGCTGACCTTGACCATACGCCAAGCAGGGATCAGAAGATTTGACTGTCGCTGAAAGGATCGTAGATGGGCACACCGAAGCCGCGAAAGTGGGCGACATTCCTGGTGGCGATGCCCAGTTCCTGAGACTTCGCGATCGCGAGGATCAGCAGATCTCTCTGCTCGATCGACCTCCCA
>JBJMGZ010000647.1:0-11150 GCA_045807605.1 Thermoanaerobaculia bacterium
CTTGAGCGGGCTACTTAGCATCTATTCCGGCGGGAGCACGCGCCCAGCCAGTTTAACAAGCACGATCCTGCGCTCACACTAGAAGAAGGCGCGAAAGAGGCCGGCTTTAACCGGGCGTTGGAGCAGCTGCTAGGGAAGCAACCCTCTTCCAGCGCGAAGACGATGCTCCAAGCCGGTTCGCCACCCGCGAAACCCTGGAGCTCGATCCTCTGCCTTGCTGGAAGCATGTGTCGCCCGAGCAGTACCGACAACGGATCGCCGGATTGGTTGACGCCATCGTCGCGGCGGCCGAGCTGCGGCGGAAGGAGTCGGGCAAGGAGCCCGCAGGTGCGGCAGCGATCCGTTCGCAGAACCCCTTGGGGCAACCGGCAAGGACGAAGCGGTCTCCAGCTCCCCTGGTGCACGCCGCAACTCGGCGGATGCGTCAGGAGATCTACGCCATGTATGCGCAGTTCGTGGCAGCCTTCCGCGAAGCCGCGGAGCAGTTGAAGATGGGCGACCGATCGGCAAGATTCCCGGAAGGGAGCTTCCCGCCCGGCCTGCCGTTCGTGAAGACCGGTTTCGTTCCAGCCACATAGATCGAAGGTCGAGGCTCCGCGCAAAGCGGAAGCCACCGCCCATCCATCCCCGCCGTTCAACTTCAAGAGTTGATCGCAGAATCGGTGTATCTCGGAAGCCGGGTACGCCGGAAGATGAGCGGCTTCCGACAGCTTGCAAGCCGCGAGATCCCAGGCCGAAAAACCCTGCGGGTGCTGCTTGGCCTGGAGAGCCGGGCATCAGGTGCTCGATGGGCCTCCCCAAGCCCCTATGGGTTGGTCTGCTCGTGGAATCGCATAGCACCTACCCCCCGGGAAAATGAAAGGGCTCCTTCCGGAGCCCTGTTCACGCTAGCCCTTACGGGCTATCCACCTGCGGCGAGCCGCCGCATTGGAATCAGCATACGCCCTCACCTCTGGGACTTTCAATCCTTTGTTACGTCCGGATTGCGCCGGGAGAGGTCAATACCGCAGCAGCGCCGCCACCTCGCCGGCTTCCGAGAGCGCCGGGATCGGGTCCACGAAATCGGCCTCGGCGCTCGAAAGCGCGAGGAGCTCCACGAGCTCGTTGACAAGGTCCAGAAGCCGGTCCTGCGCCTCAACGCGCGCTCCAGGCGAGGGCGGGATCGCCGTTGCGCTTCATCCATTCGGAGAGGCGGGAGCGTAGGTCGCGCAGCACCTCCTGCGCCGCCGGATCGGCGACGAGGTTGTGCGCCTCCGCCGGGTCGGCCGAGAGGTCGTAGAGCTCCTCGCCGCGGGCCGGGTCCTTCCAGACGATCAGCTTGAGCGTCGGGGTCCGCACGGCGCGGAAGGCGGCGTTGCCGAACTTTTCGCTCTCCTCGTCCGACCACTCGGCGAAGGCCTCGCGCACCTCGATCCTGCCGGCGAGCGCCGCTACGAGGTCGCGTCCGGGCCACGAGTCCGGCACCGGCACCCCGGCCAGCGAGAGGAGCGTCGGCGGCAGGTCCATGCTCGAGACGGGGAGATCCGAGACGAGCGCCCGCGGCAGTCCCGGCCCCGACAGCACGAACGGCACCCGCAGCGAGCTCTCGTACGGCACCTGCTTGCCGTTGGCGAGCGAGCCGGGCCCTCCCACGCCCCGCTCGCCCATCATGTACCCGTTGTCACCGAGCAGGACCACGACCGTCCGCTCGGCGAGCCCGGTCTCGCGCAGCGCCGCGAGCACGCGCCCGAGCTGCTCGTCGAGATGGCTCACCGCCTGGTCGTAGTGGCGCCAGTCATTGGCCTTCACATCGCGCGGGAAGCCCGGCGGGAGGAGCTCCTCGTCGCTGCGCCCGGCATAGAGAGCTTCGATGCGCTCCGGGTTGGGCTCGTAGGGAAAGTGGGGCGCGGTGAAGCCGAGCCAGAGCAGGAAGGGGCCGGCCTGGGCCGTATTGCCGGCATGGCCGCGCAGGAAATCCACGGCGTCGCCGGCGAAGATCTCCTGCGTGAAGCCGGCGACGACCTCGTGCTCGTGGGACTTCCCGTGAACCAGCTCGGGTTCGCGGTAGTCTGCGGCACCGCCCGGCAGCCAGGTCCGCGCCTCGTCGAAGCCGCACTCCCAGGGAGGCGGAGGGACGTGCCACTTGCCGACCACCACGGTGTGGTACCCGGCATCCCGCAACAGGCTCGCCACCGTCGGACGCCGGCAGAGGGTCTCGGCGACCCCGGGCGCCTGGAACTGGGTCGAATACAAGCCGTGGCGCCAGGCCGGCAGGCCGGTGAGCAGGCTGGCGCGGACCGGGTGGCACTGGGAGACCGAGACGGTGGCCTGCCGGAAATAGACGCCCTCGCGCACCAGGCGGTCCATCACGGGCGTGATGACGGCGGGGTTGCCGGATGCGCCGAGAGCGTCCCAACGGTGGTCGTCGGAGAGCACGACGACCAGATTGGGATGGGGCGAAACCACCGGCGGAGCGGGCGGACGCGGCTCGCGCTGCGCAAGCCCGGCGCAGCCGACAAGCGAAACGAGCAGCAACGTCGACCAGCGAGAGGGCCTTTCCATGGAGAGTCTACGCAAATCTCTCGCTGCGCGTTGCCGATCGCGGTTCAGGAGCGGGAAGCCCAGCCTTCGACGAGCCCGGCAGGGTCGTGGTCCTCGACGACCTTCAGCTCGATGCCGTGCTCCAGAAAGGCTTTCAAGGCGGCGAGCAGGAAGCTGAACCCTCCGGTCGAATCCATCGCCGCCGCCACGATCTGGTCCGCGTCGCCGTGGAAGCCCCAGTTCCGGACGGTGACGAGGGTCAGGTCCTCGCCTCTGGGCTCGAACGTCCACTCGATCGAGGTCGGATGGTCGGGGCCATTCCATTCGACGAGGATCCGGCGGTTCGCCTCGATCGCCTTCACGTCGGCATTGGTGGAGAATCCATACATTTCCCAGTCCCACCGGACCTGCTTGCCGGCCTCCAGCCGGCCGCTGCCTTTCGAAAACCAGAAACGGGAGGTGATGGCGGGATCGACCAGCGCCTCGAACACCTGCGCGGCGGGCTTGCGGATGAGCATCTGCGCCTTGGCGACCGGCGCCTGGAACGTGTTTGTCATGGGTGCCCCTTCAGCGCCTTGCGCATCTCTTCCAGTTGCGCGGTCAGGGTGCCGCCTCAAGAATTGCGGCCACTCTCATCTGCATCACCCTTACCGCCTTGAGGGGTCGAAGCATGACCTTGAAGGCGACGATCTGTCCCTCGTCATTCCATTTGATCATGTCCACCCCGTTCACGCTGACGTCGTCGATCTCGACCAGGAACTCCAGAACGGCGTCATGCTCGCCGACGACCTCGAGGACATAGCGGAACGAATGTTTGGAGAAGATGTCGAAGACCGCGGCCAGGTACTGCCGCGTTATGGCCTTTCCGACCTGGGGCGTGTCGACAACGGGAGAATGGAAGACCACGTCGTCTGCAAGCAGTGAATCCACGCCGGCAACGTCCTTGTTGGCGACAAGCTGATGCCATGCTTCCATTGGACTGATCGTCATTCGGCGCTCCAGGTAGGTACTACTTCCAAGTGGCGACTCACCGATCGGAGTGAAGGCACTCCTCACGTAAGCCCGATCTCCTTCATCCGCTGCTGGAGCCCCTTCCGGGACACCTCCAGCTCCCGCGCCATGGCGTCGAGGTCGTCTCCGACGCGCTCGCGGCATTCCAGGATCTCGGCGCGGCTCAGGTCGCGGGCGGTGCGGATGCCGGGGAACTTGCGCAGCACCAGGTAGAGGGCGGGCCGGGAGATCCCCAGGCTTTCCGCGGCTCCCTTGAGCTCCCAGTCGTTCGCGCGCAGGGCTTCCAGCAGCTCCTCCTGGGTGACCTCGGAGGGGGAGCGGAAGGCTCCCGGCTGGGCGCGCTGGCGCGCCGCGGGGGTCGCCTCCAGAGCGGGCGCGGCGCTCGCCACCTCGCGCAGCATGCGCTCGACCTGCGGACCCACCTGCGCCGTGTCCGCGGCGCGGCTGTTGATCACCAGCTCGCGCACGGCGTTCCTGAGCTGCCGGATGTTGCCCGGCCAGGGGTGGCGCGCCAGCCGGGCCACGATCGAGGCCGGCAGCCAGGGGTCGCCGTCGCGCCGCAGCCGGGCCTCCTGGCCTACCGCCCGCAGCTCTTCGCGCAGGAAGTGGAAGAGCAGCCTTCCGAAATCCTCGCGGCGCTCGCGCAGCGGCGGGATCGGCACCTCGTAGCCCGACAGGCGGTGCAGCAGCGGGCCGCGGAAGCGCTCTTCCTCCACCGCGCGCTCCAGGTCGGCATCCGTGGCCGCCACCAGGCGCACGTTGGCGCGCTGCGGGTCCTGCCCGCCGATGCGCTGCACCTCGCCGGTCTCGAGCACGCGCAGCAGCATCACCTGCACCTCGGGCGGCGCTTCGCCGATCTCGTCGAGGAACAGGGTGCCCCCCTCGGCGCGCTGGAAGTAGCCCATCTGGTCGCGGACCGAGCCGGTGAACGAGCCCTTGACCGAGCCGAACAGCTCCGAGGCCGCGAGCGTGCCCGGGATCGCTCCCATGTTGACGCTCACGAACGGGCCGCCCCGCCGCCGGCTGGCCTGGTGGACGGCCTGCGCCACCAGCTCCTTGCCGGTGCCGGTCTCGCCGCGCAGCAGCACGGGCACGTCGAGGTCGGCCACGCTGCGCACCGAAGCCCGCACGCGGGCCATGGCTTCGCTCGCGCCCACCAGGCCGAACAGGTCGGGCGGGTGCGGCGGCGCGTCGGTCGTCAGGTGGAGGAGCAGCACCACGCGGTTGGAGAGCTCGATCACGACGCCGCGGTCCAGCGCCTTGACCGGGAAATCCTGCGGGCCGGCGAGCGGCACGCCGTCCACCGCCAGGGGGATGCGGCCCTCCTCGGGGTCCACCCGCACCGTGCCGGCCTCGCCCGTGGGGGAGAGACGGACGGGGCTGCGGCTCAGGTAGCGGTCGGCCAGCGGCTGGCGGTCGAGCTGCCCGGGATGGGAGAAATCGGGCGCCAGGCGCGACACGAACACCGAGTGGCCGGCGAGCAGGTCGGCGAGGGAGGCGATCTCGCCCACGCGGGCCGAATCGGGGTGGAAGAGCACGGTCAGCGCGGGAAGGCGCGTGCGCGACCGTTTGCGGCGGTCGCGTCCTCCGATCCAGGTTCCTGGCACCTCGGCGTAGGCGGTCGCCTCCGAGGTCTCGCGCGGGTTGCCCTTCATTTAAGGCAGGTTAACACAAAGGCGGCGGCGGGCGGGCGGCGGGCGGTGCTCAAACTCGCCCTTCGGGCTCAGACAGTTGCGCTCCGTCCTCGCTCCGCCCACTGCCGCCGTGCAGCGTGAGCCGCTCAGGGGAAGACGTCGACCAGCACGCCCTGATAGTGGCCGACCGCCGACGCCGAAACGTTGGCGCAGGAGCTCCGGCCCTGGACGGTCACGGTCACGGTCCGGTCGTTCGCGAGCGCCTTGTCGACGGCCGTGCATTCCATGGATTCGCCGGCTTCGAGATGATCGGCGGGGCAGCCGGCTGCGAGGCCTTCGACGGTGATGTCGTGCACCGCCAGCCGGCCGTCGTTGGTCACCGTCAGGGTCCAGATCAGCCGCGAGCCGTTGTCGACGAGCAGGCCCGGAGGCGTATCGACCGCCTGGCCGTCGAGCCGGAGGTCCAGGCCGAGCGCGGTGTGCGTGCCGTCGCAGGAGCCCGCCAGGCAGAAGGCCTGGAGCGCCACGCTGAAGCGGTTGTCGGCGTTGTGCTCGACCCCGATGTACACGTCGTCGGCAGTCTCGATGCGCAGGCTGCCGAACGCTTCCTTCAGACCCAGGTCGGCGATGCTGAACCGGTCGAGCGCCAGCAGCTCGAGCTGGCGGCGGTCGAGCCGGACGCCCGGCTCGGACGCGGCGGAGGCGTCGGCGATCAGCCGGATGCCGGCTCTGGAGCGGCTCGGGGTCGGCGAGGGCTGGCCCCCGGATTCGCGCCAGACGATCACCTGGGTGCTGGCATCGAGCGCGCCGCCGCTCAGGTAGCGCAGGAGATAGCGCCGGCAGAGCGCGCTGTGGGCGCCGGTGCGGTCGATGTCGACCAGGACGTTGCCGCGCGTGGTGCTGCCGGCGGCGTCGACCACGAACCAGTCGCCCCAGAGGGCGTCGCGCCGGATGCCCCGCGTGCGCAGGGTCACGGAGCCCACGGCCCGGCCCGGCTGCACCTCGCTGCCGTAGTAGAGCTTGTCCTTGGGCGAGGGCTGGCCGCTCGCCGCCGCGGCCAGATGGCCCGCCTCCACCGGGGACAGGGACCGGCCGGGATCGCCGCCGTCGCGCAGCCAGTCGCGCAGGTTGACGGTGCGGATCTCGTCGGGCTGCAGGGTGAAGGCGACGTCGAGGATCGAGATCCCCCAGTTCGTGCGCAGCGTGGCGAGCACCTCGACCGGCTTGTCCGACGCGTTGCCGACGGCGAACAGGGTCGTGACGCCGGACGGCTCCAGGTCCACCTCGAACCAGGGCAGCAGCAGGTCCGAGCTCGGCCGGAGCTGTGCCGCCGGTGCGGAGGCTGCGGTCAGGGCGATCGCCAGGGCCAGCTGCAGGGTCTTCCAGGTGCGCGGCATCTCGTCGTCTCCTCTCACGGTCGCCTTTCCGGAAGAGCAAGCGCCGTGCCGCCGGGGTGTTCCGGGGCAAACCCTTGTTTTTGAACGGCTTGAGGGATTCCGCCGAGATCGGCTCGCGGGTCTGTCAGAGGGTCTGACAGTAGCGCGGGAGCGTCAGGGCACTGTCAGGAAAAAAGAGAGGCTCCCCGAGGGGAGCCGATGGGATGAGCGCCGAGGTTCTGTCTGGCACAAAAACAGGCTCCCCGGCGGACCGGGGAGCCTTGGGGTTGGGGAGCGGCCGGCCCTAGTTGAGCGGGCAGCCCAGGGTGTTGTCGTGCTCGAGCTGGATGGCGAGGCTCAGAAGGGTGTTGATGTCCTGGCTGGCCAGGGCGGAGTTGACCTCGGAGATCAGCTGCGCGGTGGTCCAGGGGAAGTCGACTCCGGAATGGGCGGAGTTGAGCAGCGAGCCGGTGGCCTGCTTGAGCATGTTGGCTGCCGCGCCCGTCAGGTCCGAGCCGCCGCTGAAGGAGAGCGACTGCATCAGGGTGGCGTTGCCGAGCGAGGGGTAGAGCCCGGCCTGGCTGAACACGCTGCTCACCGTCTGGCTCGTGGAGTAGCCGGTCGCCGGCCAGGAAGCCGGGTGCTGCTTCCAGTAGCCGTGGCTGCAGCCCTGGAGGCTCGTGCCGTAGTAGTTGACCGGGTCGGTGTCGGAGACCTGCTGGCCACAGGCGCCGGTGCCGGTGGCGGTGCCGACGCTGCTGAACTGGCCGGACTGCGCGGTGCCGCTGGCCGTGCAGGTCATGGACTCGTTGGGCTGCAGGGTGGTCGTCGGGCAGCTCAGGGCGAGGCCCTTGCTGTCCGTGACCTGGATGCCGGCGAGGGCGGTGTTGCCGGTGTTGGTGACCACGTAGGAGAAGCTCACCGGCGAGCCGGCCGGGATCTGGGGACCGGCCGGGCTGTCGGCGTCGTTGCCGTTGACCGCGGTCTCGATCGAGATGCCGGGCTGGGTGGTGCCGAAGTAGCTGCTCGGATCGCTCGCGGTGACGGGGTCGCCGACCGTGTCCGTGGCGGTGACGGTGCCGAGGTTGGAGTATGAGCAGGCCTGGGCGACGCCCGTGCCGGTGCAGGTCATGGACTCGCTGGGCACGAGAGCGGTCTTCGGGCAGGTGACGGCCACGCCCTTGTCGTCGGTGACGTGGATGTTGCTCAGGGGGACGTCGCCGGTGTTGGTGACCAGGTACGTCCAGGTGATCGGGGTGCCGGCCGGGATGTTGGCGCCGTCCTGGCCGTTGGTGAGCTTCACGAGCGTGATCCCGGGATGGATTTCGTTGGTGCCCGCAATGTTGTAGTAGCCGGTGCCGTTGGCCGAGGCCTGGGCGCAGGAGGCGTTGCCCGTGGCCGAGATCGGCACGCTGTGCACGCCCTCGCCGCCCTGCGCCGAGCCCGAGGCGGTGCAGGTCATGGACTCGCCGGCGCCGAGCTGGGTCTTGGGGCAGGACGCGTTGATGCCCGCGAGCTGGATCCCGGTCAGGGCGACCTTGCCGGTGTTGGTGAGCTGGAAGGACCAGTTGAGCGCGTCGCCGGCCTGATCCACGTCGACACCCGGGGAGGTCGAGGCGTCCTTGCCGTTGAGCCGGACCGCGAGGGACAGCTCCTCGCCCTGGTCGCCGAAGTAGTGGCTGGTGTCGGTGTCGCCGATGCCGCCGGCGGAGGACAGGGCGGTGACGGTGCCGACGTTCACGTACTGGCAGGCCTTGGCCTTGCCGGAGGCGGTGCAGGTCATGGATTCGCCCGGGACGAGAGAGTCCTGCGGGCAGCTCACGGAGAGCGACGGATCGTCGTCCTCGACCACGATGTCGGTCAGCTCGACGTCGCCGGTGTTGGTCACCAGGTACTCCCAGGTGACGGTGGAGCCGGTCGGAATCGAGGGTCCGGGCGCCGTCGCGGCGTCCTCGCCGTTGGTGAGCTTGAGGATCTCGATGTTCGGGCCCGGCTTGTGGGCGGGGGGCAGGCAGTAGGTGGTGAGGCCGACGCTGTAGCGGTTCTCGGCCGTGTGCTGCACGGCGATGAAGACCTCGTCCTCGCTCACCAGGTCGAGCGAGCCGAACGGCTCCTTGAGCCCGAGCTCGGTGACCACGACCTTCTGGACCGGCAGCAGGCCGAGCTCGCGGTTCTCGATCGCCAGGCCCGGCTCGTTGAACGCGGTCGCGTCGGCCTGCATCTTGACGCCGCCCTCGGGGTTCGCCGACGGGTGGCCGAGGCTGTCGCGCCAGATGATGACCTCGGTGCCGCCGTCGAAGCCGCCGCCGGTCAGGTAGCGCAGCAGGTGGCGCTTGCAGAGGCCGGGGCAGCCGGTGGAGCGGTCGATGTTGGCGAGGACGTCGCCGCGGGCCAGGTTGCCGGACACGTCGACGTTGAACCAGTCGCCCCAGAGGGCGTCGGGCCGGTTGCCCTGGGTGCGCAGGATCACGTAGCCGACCTCGAGGTCAGGACGGACCTCGCTCGCGTAGTAGAGGTTGTCCTTGGGCGAGCGCTGGCCGCTGGCCGCCGCGATCAGGTGCTTGACCTCCAGGGTCGAGAGCGCCTTCTTGGGGTTGCCGCCCTCGCGGAACCAGTCGCGCAGGTTGACGGTGCGGACCTCGCGCGACTGCAGGGTGAAGGGGACCTCGAGGATCGGGATGCCCCAGTTCGTGAACACGGTGGCGAGGACGTCCACCGGCTTGTCCGTGGCGTTGCCCACCGCGAACAGGGTGGTCAGGCCGCCCGGATTGGCGCCGTCCACCTCGAAGTAGGGCACCAACAGGTCGGAGCTGGGCACGTTCTGCGCCGCGGCCGGGGCGCAGAGGGCTGCCAGGGCGATCAGCACCAGGCAGGTGGTCAGGATCTTGTTCAGGGTCGTCGTCGGTTTCATGGCTCATCCCTCCAGGGGAATTGGTTCTTGTCCGTTCGGCCTCCTGAAGGGCAAGCCATGTGCCATGCGGCCTTGCGGCGCAAGTCACGAAAAATAAATGAGTTAGGAGGAGCGGCCGGAAGCCGGCCCGGGATCTGTCACGGCCCTGACAGTGGGGCGGCCACTGTCAGGGCTCTGTCAGACGTGGACTTACTTCAGGTGGGTTTCGAACAGCTTGAAGATCCGCCGGTACTCGTCGAGCCAGCTCGTGGGCTGGCGGAAGCCGTGCGGCTCGACCGGGTAGACGGCGGTCTCGAAGTTTTCCTTCTTGAGCTCGATGAGCCGCTGCACCATGCGGACGCTGTCCTGGAAGAAGACGTTGTCGTCCACCATGCCGCTGCAGATCAGGAGCGGCTTGGTCAGGCCCTCGGCGTACTCGATGGGCGAGCTCGTCTTGAAGGCCTCGGGATCGACCTCGGGCGTGTTCAGGATGTTCGACGTGTACCCGTGGTTGTAGAAGGCCCAGTCGGTCACCGGCCGCAAAGCCGCGCCGGCGGCGAACAGGTCGGGCTTGCGGAAGAGCGACATGAAGGTGAGGAAGCCGCCATAGGAGCCGCCGTAGGTGCCGACGCGCTGCGGGTCCACGCTCCTGTTCTTGACCAGCCAGGCCACGCCGTCCTCCAGGTCCTCCAGCTCGGGATGGCCCATCTGGCGGTAGATGGCGGTCCGCCAGTCGCGGCCGTAGCCGGCTGAGGCGCGGTAGTCCATGTCGAGCACGACGTAGCCGTGGCGGGTGAGGACGGTGTGGAACATGTACTCGCGGAAGTAGTCGGACCAGCCGGCATGGGCGTTCTGGAGGTAGCCGGCGCCGTGGGTGAAGACCACGGCCGGGTACTTGCGGGCGGGATCGAAGCCCGCCGGCGTATAGACCCGCGACCAGATCGGCTTCTTCACCTGGGAGGAGGGGATCGGCACGATCTCGGGCGCGCTCCACTCGATGGCCAGGTACTCGGGGCTGTGGGTCTCGGTGACCTGCTTGGCCTCGGCATTCATCTGGTTCGGCTGGACGAACAGATCGCCGTGGCGGGTCGTGGTGGAGTGGAGGAGCAGGATCTGGCTGTCGTCCGGAGAGAGCCAGAAGAAGGTCTCGCCGCCGGTCTTGCTGAGCTGCTCCGGTTTCCCTCCGATATCGCCTCCGGAGCCGGAGACCGGCACGCGCCAGACGTCGTGGATGCCGGGCTGGTCGTGGTTGGCCCGGTAGTAGAGATACTTGCCGTCGCGGCCGGCGGCCACGTTCGACACCTCGAAGTCGCCCTCGACAATCCGGTGCGGTTTGCCGTCCTGCATCGAGACGAGGTAGAGGTTGGAGTAGCCGGTCTCCTCGGAGGTGTAGAAGAGGGTGTCGGTTTCGGGCAGCCAGCCGAGGTCGTTGAAGTCCCAGTTGATCCAGGCGGGATCGGTGAGCCGGTGGCGGGTGACCGGCGCGGGCTTCTCCCGCTCGACCGTGACGATCCAGCGGTCCTTGTTGTCGGAGGCGCGGAGCATCAGGGCGCCGTAGCGGCCGTCGTCGGACCAGGCGATCGCCTGCGCCTCCACGGGCCGGGGCTTCTTCTCCTCCTCGTCCTTCTTCTTCTCGTCCTTGCCGTCCTTGGTGTCCTTGCTGTCCTTCTTGTCCTTTTCTTTCGCCTTCTTCGCCTTCTCCCGGAGCTCCTTCAGAGG
>JBJMGZ010000648.1:0-3382 GCA_045807605.1 Thermoanaerobaculia bacterium
CGGAGGCCACGGGCTCGCCGCTCTCCCGGTCGACGATCAGGAGGCGGCTGCCCCGCTCGGGCTCCCAGCGGAGGGAGTCGAGGAGGGTGCCGCCTTCGCGGGTCAGAGACTCCATGTCCAGCCGGTAGGGAGCGAGGTAGAAGGCCACGTGACGGCCGGCGAAGAGGAAGTCGTGCAGGGAGCAGGGCTGGTCGAGGGCCACCCTCTTCCTGTAGACGAGCCCGCCGCCCGGGGTAAACCGGTAGAGGTTGAGGCTCGGGTGGGTGGCCGAAAAGGAGATGCCGAAGTTGAAGAGGTCGCCCGTCTCCGGGTCGATCTTCGGGTGCGCGGCGAAGGGCGAAAGCGGGTTCACGGTGCCGCCGAAGGTGTAGAGGCCCCGGGTCTCCAGGGTCTCGGGGTCGAGCTCCCATGGCAAGCCCTGCTCGCCGAAGGCCAGCAGGGTGCCGGCGAAGGGATAGATACTGACGTTGAGGGGCGACTCCAGGGCGATCCCGCGCACCAGCTTGTCGCCTGGAAAGGTGGTGCCGAAGGCGCGGTAGAGGGCCCGGCCGGCGGCCTCCTCCTCCACCAGCCTGGTGCAGCGCACGAAGCGGTTGGTGAGGTGGGCTTGGCCACCCTTGCCGCCATCGAGCCGCAGGGCGCAGACCATGCCGTCGCCGTCCAGCCAGTGGCGGTAGCTCACATCGCCGCGCAAGAAACGGGCGGGACCGTTCAGGTAATAGGTGCCGTGGAGGAAGGCGGGGATCTTTCCCTCGATCGCCAGCAACTGCATCGAACGCTCTTCGGGGACGGACGCGAAGGCCCTTTCGAGGCCCGGGGCGTGGTCCGCCACCGGGCTCTCGACCAGGTGTGCAATGCTCACCGCTGGCCTCCGGCCATCGCCTCCATCTCGACCGGCTTCTCCAGGCGCTCGGTCTTGAAACGGGCCATGCACGGCACCGCGAACCGCCAGGTGTAGGCCTCGCTCGTCTCCTGGCAGGCCGCCTCGAGCCTCGCCGCCATGGCCTCGGGGTCGAGCTGCAGGTCGTTGACGTCGATGCCGCGGATGAAGGCGGCGTTGGTCAGGGCCCGCGGGTCGTCGAGCACGGCGGAGGCGATGTGGGCCGCGGTCCAGCGGGCGAAGTCCCGGAGGTTCTCGAGCTGCTCGTCGAGGACCTGGCGGGCCTCGTCGAGGCTGACGCCGACCTTGTAGAAGGTCAGCTCGGCGGCCGCGAGGGCGCCCACGTCGGTGAACTCGAAGAACACCGGCTCCGGCGTGGGCATCACCACGTTCTCCTTCTTCCAGCGGTAATAGGCGGCCAGGATGCGATGGATCCCCTGGTTGATGGGCCCGAGCTGGCCGAAGCGCCGGAGGAAGGCGGGCAGGAACGTCTGGGTGGTGAGCAGGTCGTTGATGAAGGGGAAGACGTAGAAGGCGAAGTAGACCGTCAGCTCCCAGACATAGCGCAGGGAGAAGCACTCCTGGTCGCCCAGCGTGCAGTAGCTGACGGCGAAGCTGGGCACGTAGGCCTCGTAGATCGCCCGCGCCAGCGGCTCGTAGTAACGGATCTTCGACTCCAGCTCCTTCTGGTCCCCGGTCAGGATGGCGTCGGCGATCAGGGTGTTGTAGGTCGAGATCAGGTCGCCGCCCGGGCTGTAGAGAGGGTCGGTGAAGCGGCAGGCCTCGCCGACGAGGGCCCAGCGGTTGGGCGAGATCGTCTGGCCGTTGTCGAGGGCGAAGCTGGTCAGCCCCGAGTGGTGGAGGATCTTCCGCTTCGGCAGGTCGCGGGCGTAGAGCGGGTACTCGCGGCAGATCCACTCGACCAGCTTCTCGGCCGAGGAGACGTCCTTGAAATTGACGTTGGCGGAGTCGAACACCAGGCCCAGGCTGGTCTTGCCGTGGAGGGGGATCTCCCAGAACCAGTAGCCCTCGCCGCAGTAGTGGTTGGTGGCGAGGAAGGTGGGGAAATGCCCCAGGGCCGAACGCTCGGGCCGCAGGCGGATGGCCTTGCGGTCGAGGTTGGTGCACTTCTCGGGGTCCAGGAGCCCCTCGACCCAGAGGAACGAGGAGCCGTGCTTGATCGGGCTCGGCCGGTCGAGCTTCTGCTTGCGCACCAGGAACCGGCCGCGGCCCGAGGAGTCCACCACCCAGCCGGCGCGGCCCGCGACCTCCCGGCCTTCCACCTGGAAGCGGAAGGAGTGCGCGCCGCCATCCTCCGACAGGTCGACGTGCAGGTCCGTGATCGGATGGACGAGCTCGAAATTCGGGCTCTCGCGGTTCTTCTCCAGGACCGCAGCCTCGAACTTGTTGCGGTCGAGCTGGTAGGTGGCGATGTTCGAGATCTTGCGGATGTAGGACTGGCTCAGGTCTTCCCAGACCTCGCCGCCGCGCTCGCTCTTCCAATAGAAGCGCAGGTTGTACTTGAGGAAGTGCTCCCGCAGCAGGTGCTCCTCCATCTCCAGCACCCGCGAGTAGTAGTAGCCGCTCATCTGGACGGTGGCCTCGCCCACTTTCTGCTTGGGCGACGGAATCTCGGCCAGGCGGTCGAGCATCAGGATCTCGATCTCCGGGCGGCTCAGCAGGAGCTGCCGCGCGAGCGTCAGGCCGGCCAGGCCGGCGCCGACGATCAGGACGTCGACGTCCCGCTTTTCTGTCAACTTCTCATCCATTCCGTTCCCTCCCCTTCTGTCCGTCTCTCAGGCGCGGCAGCCCCCGCTTTCGTTTCACCATTCTACGTCCGCTTGCGCAGCAGGATGTGGCGGTAGGCGCCGACCGTGGGCTCGTCGTGGACGACCGCGAGCGGCGCGCCGGAGCGGGCGAGGATCTCCCCCATCTGCCGGTTCGTGCTGGTGAAGAAGAAGTCGAGGAGGGCCAGCCCCGCGCGCCGGATCAGACCCGGCCGCGCGCCGTCGGGCAGGAACTTGTCGAACACCGCCAGCCGGCCGCCGGGCCGCAGCACCCGCGCCGCCTCGGCCAGGCACCGGGCCGGATCGGGGATCACTTCCAGCACCATGTGCAGGACCGCCGCGTCGAAGGAGCCGTCCGGCAGGTCCAGCGCGAGCGCGTTCATCACGCGGAAGGCGATGTTCGGCCGGGCGTGCGCCTCGGCCTGCCGCAGCATGGCCGGCGTCAGGTCGATCGCCAGCACCCGCACGTCGTCCGGAAAGTACGGCAGGTCGGCCCCGGTGCCGCAGCCGATCACCGCCACCCGCTCCCCCGGCTGGAGCGCCAGCAGCTCGATCGAGCGCCGCCGCTGCGGATGGAGCTTCGTCACCCGGTCATAGTGAGGGGCCCAGAGGCTGTAGCGGAAGCGGAGCCAGGCGTTGGACGGCATCGGGAGGGAGGTTATCAGAGGGGTTGCATCGACACATCGCCATGTGTATGCTCCCGCTCCTACGCTGG
>JBJMGZ010000649.1:0-8970 GCA_045807605.1 Thermoanaerobaculia bacterium
GTCCGAGCGGCGCAGCCGCTGGCGCAGGAACAGGCCGAGGCTGCGCAGCAGGCGGTCGCCGGCGGCATGGCCGTGGGTGTCGTTGATCGACTTGAAGAAGTCCAGGTCGATCATGGCGTACGACACATCGGTGTCGTCGCGGGACGCCCGCGACAGCTCGGCTTCCAGGTGCAGCTTCAGGTTGCTGTGGTTGAGCAGCCCGGTCAGGCCGTCGTGCGAGATCAGGGACTGGAGCGTCCTGCCGCGGCGCGCCCGGATCGAGACCGAGGACACCAGGCGCGCGGGCTCGACCGGCTTGGTGAGGAACTCGTCGCCGCCGAGGTCGATCGCCGCGATCTGCTCCTCGGCGTCCTCCTCGGCGGAGAGGAAGACGATCGGCGTGCTCAGGTAGCTCTCCTGCTGGCGGAGCACGGCGGCCAGCTCGGGCCCGGTGCAGCCGTTCATGTGGACATCCATCAGGATCAGGTCGGGCTTGAAGCTGTAGAGCGGCTCCATGAGCTGCATCGGCTCGCAGATGGCCTCGGTCTCCAGGCCCGCGGCATCCAGGACCACGGCATACTCGACCGCCAGGTCGGGATCGTCGTCGACCACGAGGACGCGGTACCGCGAGCCCGTGTGGCGCTCGGTCAGGAGGTCGAGCTTCTCGACCAGCGAGCCGATGTCCACGGGCTTCGTGAAGTAGGCCTCGCCGCCGGCCCGCAGGGCGGCCAGCCGAGCTTCCAGGTCGCTGCGCACCGACAGGAAGATCACCCGCGGCGGCGCGCCGGGTACCTGCGACCGGTGGATGCCCTCGATCGCCTTCGCTCCGGCCAGCGGACCGTCGCGGAACATCAGGTCCACGATCAGCAGGTCCGGAAGCTCGCGCTCCACCTCCGCGGCGAGATCGATGCCGAGGCGGTCGAGGAGGCGCACGCGGTAGCCGTAGTGCCGGAGCTGGGCCGCCAGGCCGGCGGCCTGCTCCGCATCCTCCTCGATCAGGAAGACCAGGCGCTCATCGCCGCGGGAGGGGTCGGGCTGCCGCCGGATGGGCAGGGGAGCCGGCGGCACCGGGGGCCACTGCGCCGCGCGCTGCACCGTTTCGAGGAGCCGTTCGACCTGGCCGGCCGCCTCCATGCCCGCAGGGCCGCTGCCGTCGAGCGCGGACTTGAGGAAGCGCTCCAGCACGCGGGCGGTGCGGCTCACCTCGGGGTAGCCGAACGTGGAGCCCGCGCCGGTCAGGGAGTGGGCGAGCCGGTGCAGCGTGCGCACCCGCCCCTCCTCCCAGCCCGACTCCGCCACCGCCGCCCAGGCAGCCTCCAGCTCCGCCAGCCGCTCGGGCAGACGGCCGGCGAAGTATTCCTGCAGCTCCTTGAGCTCCAGGACCGGATCGGGCGGCAGCGGCATGGCTCAGCTCTGCAATCGGCTCCAGATCGAGCGTACCGTCGAGGGCAGGGTCATCGGGTCGAACGGCTTGGCGATCACGTCCACGGCGCCCGCCTCGCGATACCGGGAGACCTCCTGCGCCTGGACCTTCGCCGTCATGAAGACCACCGGGACCGCCTCGGCGATCGGCAGGAGCCGCAGCGACCGCAGCGTCTCCAGCCCGTCCATCCCCGGCATCATGACGTCCAGGAGGATCAGGTCCGGAGCGAACGCCTCGATCCGTTCCAGGGCCTCGGTCCCCGAGCTGCAGCCCAGCACCGTGAACCCGCCGACCGCCTCCAGCGCCATGCGCGCCACGGTCTGGATGTCCGGATCGTCCTCGACGAACAGCACGCGCTTCAACATGGTATCGGTCATATCGACGGATTTCCAGAGGGGAATGAGTTCCTGGCCCATGTTAGACGCGGAGGATTACGAAGTACATTATGAGGCTGCGCCCATGAAAATGCGTCTGCCTCGACTCTCGCTGCTGGGCCGCGTCGCGCTGTCGCTCGCGGCCGTGGCCCTGCTCCCCCTGGCGGTCTCGTCCTTCGGCCTGGTGGACCTGAACCGGGATGCCCTGATCGACCAGGTCCTGCGCACGCACGTGGTGGCCGCGCAGACGGCCGCGTCGCGCCTGTCGGCTTTCGTGTCCACCCGCGCCGCGCTCGCCCGCGGCGCGGCGGCAAACCCGGTGCTCGCCGATCCGCGGTCGGACGAGGCCCGGCGGTTCCTCGCCGAGAACCTGCTGGCCTGGGCCGACCTGGGAGTGCTCGCGATTCAGGTGGCCGACCCCGCCGGCGAGGAGGTCATCCGCGCCCAGCTCCGCGGCGGGCAGGAGCGGATGATGGGGGAGATTACTTCGGCCCTGGAGGCCGATCCCCGGCCCGCGCTCCTGGCGCTCCCCGGCGCCGTGGTGAGGCTGACCGCGCCGCTGCCCGCAGGCGCCGGCCTCCTGCGCCTGGTCTACGACGCCGGACGGCTGCGGGACGTGGTCAGCCCCGCCGCCCTCGGCGAGGAGGCCGAGATCGCCGTCGCCGACCGCCAGGGGCGGATCGTGCTCGGAGGATCGCTCGCCGGCTTCCCGGAGGCGATGGTCCGGAGCGCGCTGCCCGGCCTGCTCTCCGGGGCGGGGCGCTTCCAGGGAGCGGACGGCGAGGTCCTGGGCGCCTATGCGCCGATTCCGGACAGCGACTGGGTCGTGCTGTCGCGCCAGCCCACGCGGGTGGCCGAGGCCGTGGCCGTGCGCCTGCGCCGGCGCTCCGCCGCGGCGATCGGGACCGCGCTGCTGCTCATCGCCGGCCTCTCGGCGCTGGCGTATGGCAGCCTGGTGCGGCCGATCCGCGAGCTGCTGGAGGCGCAGCGCCGGCTCGTGCAGCTCCCGCCGTCGGAGACCGGCGGAGACGAGATCGAGGAGCTACGCCGGTCGTTCGACGCGCTGGAGCGGAGCCTGTCGGACCGCCGCTACCTGGAGAACGTCTTCCTCGGCCGTTACCAGGTGGTCGAGCCGCTGGGCGCGGGCGCCATGGGCAGCGTGTTCCGCGGCTGGGACCCGAAGCTGCAGCGGGGCGTGGCGCTCAAGACCGTGCGTCTGGACGCGAGCGTCCAGCCCGCGAAGCGCCGGCAGCTCATGGAGACGCTGCTGCGCGAGGCGGTGACCCTGGCGCGCCTCAGCCATCCGCACGTGGTGCCGGTCTACGACGTCGAGGACTCGCCCGCGGGTGCCTTCGTGGCCATGGAGCTGGTGGACGGGATGAACCTGGAGAGCCTGCTCTGGAAGCGCGGCCGGCTGCCCGCGGACCAGGCCGTCCCGCTGGGCGCCGCCATCGCGCGCGCCCTGGCCGCGGCGCACGCGCACGGCTTCGTGCACCGCGACGTCAAGCCGGCCAACGTGCTGCTCGGCCGCGACGGCTCCATCAAGGTCTCGGATTTCGGCATCTCCGAGCTGCTCGCCACCAACACCGACCGGGGCAAGGCCGTGTTCGGCACGCCCGGCTACGTGCCGCCGGAGACCCTGGAGCAGGGCGAGTACGGCACCGCGGGCGACCTGTTCGCCCTGGGCGCGGTCCTGTACCGCTGCCTGCGCGGCATCCACCCGTTCCCGGGCGGCAACGTGCACGAGGTCGTGAAAGCCACGCTGCTGCGGCCCGCGCAGCCGCTCTCCCGCACGGTCCCCGACCTTCCCCCCGGGCTCGGGGAACTGATCCTGAGCCTGCTGGAGAAGGAAGCCGCGTTGCGCCCGCAGAGCGCCGCCGCCGTCGCCGCCGAGCTCGAGGCCCTCGCCGCGGCCCGCGGCTACCGCTGGAGCCTCGATCTCGCGGCCGAAAGCCTCCCGGCCGAGCTGCCGGCGGAGACCCGCTCGCAGTGGATCTCGACGTTCGGCAGGACTCAGCCGATCGAGCGGCGGTAGGGGAAAGGACTTAAAGCAATACCGTTCGCTTAAGGTGTTTCTATGTAGGGGAGGGCTCGCCCCTTCCCGGGCGGGGGCAAGCCCCGCCCCTACATTACCGCCCAAAGTGAACAGCATTGGACTTGAAAGAAGAAGTCCGGGCGCGTCCTTTTGGTCTTTTGAGTCCTTTGGTCCTTTCCGTCCTTGTCAGCGCGCCACCGGCTCCATCTTCCACTCGACCTTCCCCGAATTCCCCACGCCGTCGATCGCCTCCACTTCGAGCACCGGTCCCTCCGCGGTGGTGCGGGTGCGCAGCACCATGCGCTCCACGCGGGAGGCGCCATCCTCGGCGCGGAGCTGGAGCACCTGGCCCTCGCGGACCGGCGGCGCCGCGCCGTCCGCGAGGAGGCGCACGCCGTCGAGGCGCAGGAAGGCCTCGGGCAGGTCGCTGCGCACCTCGACCGTCTCGTGCACGGTTCCCGCGGGCGCCGCGGACCAGGCCGGGTTCCAGCGCAGGACGCCCTCGGCCGCGCTGAGCGGCCAGGAGAGGCCGGCCGCGCGCAGGTCCTCGGAGCGAGCGCGGCGGGGCATGCCGAAGCGGGCCTTGCCGCGCTCTCCCCGGGCGGCGTCCGCCACGTTCCAGCTCACGGCCGGCGGCCTGGCGTCCACCGTGAAGCGGACCGGCTGGATGGGTCCGGCGTTGCCGCAGAGGTCCATGGCCAGGGCGCCGACCTCGTGCTCGCCGTCGCTCCACGGTCCGGCCAGGGCCGCGGCCTGGGCGTCGCGGCCGTCGATCGCGGGCGTCCAGCCCTCGACGCCGCTGGCCTCGTCCACGGCCGCGACCTCCAGGCGGGTGGCAGGGCCGAAGACGAGCTTCTCGCCGATCCGGACCGAGGGTCCCGCGATGTGGATGGCGCCCGCGGGCGGCGCCTGGTCCAGCGCCTCGGCGCGGATGGCGAGCGCGGAGGCCTCGCCGGGATAGCCGTCGAGGCCCGAGCGGCTGCGCGCCGTGATGCGCCAGTGATAGCCGCCGGCCGCCAGCGCGGGCGATCTCCAGGAGCTGCCGGAGATGCCGGTGGCGCGCTCCACGAGCTCCTTGCAGGCGGCGTCGCGGCAGACCTCGGCCACGTAGGACTCCGCTCCGGGCACCGGCTCCCAGGTGAGCAGCGGGTTGACGCACGGGGGCTCGGCGCCAGGCGCGGGCGACATGGCCCGGGGCGCGGGCAGGAGCGGCTCGGGCGGCGCCGGCGGCCCCTGGGCTTCGACCGAGGTGCCCATGCCCTGGGCGACCTGCACCGTCTCGCCGCCGGCTTCCACTTCGCCGGCGCCGCCGTAGACCATGACCTTGGCGCCGCCCCCCTGGGCCTTGCGGGCGCGCGCCTGGGCCCTTCCGTCGGAGTGGCCGCCGGGCGCCGGGCGCGAGCGGGCGGGGGTCGTGCCCAGCACGATCTCGACGTCCGGATCGGCATCAGCCGCGGTACCGGCCGGCATATTGGCCGCGGAGCGGCGCGGCCGGACCTCCACGTCCGCCTGGCCCTCCACGATCTCGACGGAATGGGAGGGGGAGCCCGCGGCGCGCACGCCGGTGCGGTTGAGGAAGACCAGGGAATCCTCGGTGATCACCAGGTTCGTGCCGTCCCGGAACTCCATGACCGCCGACGAGCGCGGGTAGGTGCGGACCGCGTCGCGCTCGGCCAGGAGGTCGCCCGCGCGGGCCTCCAGCCACGGGTTGGGCTGCGGCTGCTCCTCGACCCGGCGCGACACGCGCTCGACCTGCGCCACCGGCAGCAGCGCCCGCCGCGGCACCAGCACGCGGATGCGCTGCCCGGGCTCGATGCGGTCGGGATCGGGGAGGTCCGGGTTGAGCTGCGCGAGCTGCTTCCAGAGCTGGGAAGAGCCGAGATAGCGCGCGGCGAGCGCCTCCAGCGTCTCTCCCAGGCGGACGATGTGCCAGCCCGGCTGCACGTCGTCCTGGGGCTGGGCCCAGGCGGGATGAGAGGCGCACAACAGCAGGCAGATCCCGGCGAGCGGGAAGAGTCGGCGAGACATGGCAAAGGCCCTCCAGAAAACGGATGCTGACGGGAACGCGCCTATCTTAGCTCTTTCGCCCCGGCGTTGACGCTCGCAGCAGGAACGCGACATGCTCTCCTGCGCATGAAGAAGGTCCTGGTCGTCGACGACGAGCCCGCCGTCCTGTTCGCGCTGTCCGAAGCCCTGGCCGATCGCCGGCGCGGGGTGAAGGTCGCCACCGCGGCCAACGGCCGGGAGGCCGTGGCCGTCCTGGAGTCCGAAAAGGTCGACCTCGTCGTCACCGACCTGCGCATGCCGGAGATGGACGGCTTCGAGCTGCTGGCCTGGCTGCGCCGCGGCTTCCCGCACCTGCCCGTGATCGTGATGACCGCCTTCGTCACCGAGACCGCCTCGCATCTCGAAGGCTCGCCCGAGGTGCTGGAAAAGCCGTTCGACGTCGGCGAGCTCAAGCGCAGGGTCTGGGACCTGATGCGCCAGAGCGTCAAGGGGCGGGTGGAGAACATCAGCCTCTCCTCGTTCCTCCAGCTCCTGGAGCTGGAGCGCAAGACCTGCACGCTGACCGTGACGAGCGCCGAGCACAGCGGCCGGCTGTTCTTCCGCAACGGCCGGCTGGTGGGCGCCCGGATGGGTGCCGGGACCGACGGCCCCGACGGCGCGGAAGCGGCGCTGGAGATCGTCACCTGGGAGCACGCGGACGTGGAGATCTCGGACGTCTGCCCGATCGACGGTCCCGAGCTCGCGGGCGGACTGCGCTACCTGCTGCTCGAAGGCATGCGCCTCGACGACGAGAAGGAGCGCCACGCGCCGCGGCCGCTCGGCATCGCGCAGGAGACGGACGCGGCCATCGAGGCCCTGCTCTCGGCCGACGCGGGGACCGGCGCGGCGCGGGAGCCCGAGGATCCCCGCGCCGCCGAGTCGGTCCGCGAGGCCCTGGAGCAGGGGAGGATGCTGGAGGGCTCGCTCGCCACGCTGCTCGTGGAGACCGCGACCGGCAACCTGATCGCCGCGGCCATCGGCGCCCGCGGCGTCGACGTGGAGGTGGCCGCCGCCGCGACCGCGGAGCTCGCCCGCCAGAAGCCCCGGGTGGAGCAGCGGATCGGTCTCAAGGACAGGTTCGAGGAGGTCCTCCTGACCTCGGCGAGGCGCTACTACCTGCTGCGGCCCGTGGGCACGGACCGCCGCATGTTCCTCCTCCTGGTCCTCGACCGCGCGCGCGCCAATCTCACCGCCGCGCAGGAAGGTCTCGCCGCCATCGAGCGGGCGCTGAGCGGCAAATCGCGGGAGAAGGGATGAAAAAAGGGGGCGGGAGGCCGTCGGCCTGCCGCCCCGGGGCAGAGGCGCTTGCTGCCTAGTGAGACGAACGTGAAACGCGTTTTACCTCATTTGCTTCTTTTTATTTTCCTGGCCGCCCGGCCGGCGTCGGCGCATCCGGCCTGGGGGATCGTGGTGGATCCCCAGGGCCGGGTCGTGTTCAGCGAGGTCACCACGAACAGCATCTGGCGGGTGGAGAAGGACGGCGAGCTCGTCCGGCTGGTGACCGGCCGCCACTCCCACGATCTCTTCCAGGACGAGCACGGCGCGCTCTACGGCGAGCACGTGATCTACGACCGGGGGCGCTGGCTCCGCAGCAACTGGCGGCTGGACCCTTCCGGGAGGTTCGAGACCCCGTCCGCCCTGCCCTCGGATGTCGTCCGAGCCCAGCGGGTCTCCGAAAATCTGGCCGCCGTCAACGCCCGCGTCTGGGGGCCGGGGGGCGAGCTCTACGTGACGGACGGGCAGGCCGCGCGCCGGATCGACCGGGACGGCAGGGTCACCACGCTGGGAGGAGATCCCCTGGCCGGCGTCTCTCACGGCGAGCACCCGCGTCTCCTCGGCTTTGCCGTGACTCCCACCCGTACGCTCCTGGTGGCCGACGCGGACCACGGCGTCGTCCGCGAGATCGCGCCCGGCTTCGACGTGGTGGAGCTTTTCCGGAGCGGTCCCCTCTGGTCCCCGGCCGGCGTGACGGTCGCGCCGGACGGCGACGTCTACGTCCTCGAGAGCCGCCCCGAGAACCTGCTGATGCTCCTCGAAAGGATCGGCCCCTGGGCGCGGGTGAGGAAGTGGAAGGGTGATGGGCTCGAGACGGTAGCTGTCGCCGGCGGGTGGGGGAGGACCGTGGTTGTGGGGACGGTGCTCACGCTGGCCGCGCTGATCCTGATCCTCCTGCGTCAGCGAGCGTGGCGGCGCGGGGCGGGGGAGGGCAGCGCCTGAGTTCGGAGCTCCTCCAGCGTGGACCGCATCTCCTCCAGGAGCTCTCCCATCTCAGCCTGATAGGTGACGCCGCCGACGTGCTCCGCGAGAATCGTGTTGATCAGGAGGTTGAGACTGAGCCCGCGCCGGTTCGCAAGCCGGGCGAGGCTGGCATGAAGGGAAGGGGCCATGCGCAAGGAGATCCGACCGCTCGGCTCGTCCTCCGTCGGCTCGGGAACCGGGGCGCCGCTCGCAAGCCGCGCTTCCAGCCAGAGCTCGCGGGAAACCGAAAGGTTGGCGATGGCCTCCTCCGCGCTGCCGCCTTCCGCCATGCACCCGTCCAGGTCGGGATGAAAGACGAAGAAGCCTCCGTGCTCGGGATTCTGCCGCAGCTCGACCGGGTAGCTCAGCGAAAGGTAGTACCCGAGATCCTCATTGGGCATCGTCAGCTTCCTCTTCCTGAAGGACCTCCGCCCGCTCGATGCACCGGATGACCATCGAAACAGCCCCGGGGTCCATGTGCTTGCCGTGAGGCCGGTGCAGGACCACGACGACACTCCTGAACGCCCACACCCGAGAGTGTCCCTGGGTGCGGCCGAGCTTGAAGCCCCAAGCCCGGAGAGCGGCCTCGGCATCCTCAAGGGTGCAGGAGCGTTTCCGCTCCCTCAACCCTGCCAGCAGACGTCTCCTGCTCTCAGACACGGTGACGAGCCCCGAGAGCATGACAGCCGAGCTGACACCAAATACGGTAGCAGCTCAGCGACGCAAGGTCAAACACTGCGATGTCTTCTGACATGTCAGCCCGGCTCCGGATTGTTGAAGACGACGCGTCGGAACATACCATATCTTCTGCGGGCACGTCCCGGGGACCAACTCTCCGTCCCTGCTATCTCCACCAACCGACAACCATTGACATC
>JBJMGZ010000650.1:0-5176 GCA_045807605.1 Thermoanaerobaculia bacterium
GGCCCAATGTCTTGAGGATGCCGGCGGGACGCCAGCGGTCCCAGGGAAAGCGCGCCACGCTCATGACGGTGGCGATCCAGCGATTCAGAGGGTGGGGGAAAAAGCCGGGGGCGCTTGGCAGCACGCCCCCCGATTCGACAGGATACTGACAGGCTACTTCACGGAATCAGGAGCCGGGGCAGGGGACTCGGCGGGGATCTGGGCCGCGGCCTCGGCCTCCTTCTCCTTCTCCTTCTTGGACTCGCGGCGGCGGCGCTGGATGGTGGAGGTGCGCAGCGGCTCCACCCCGAACTCGACCAGCTTCTCGTTGCGCTTGCCGTAGTGGTCCTTGACCGACTCCCGCAGCATGCGGAAGATCTGGTCCCCGTCGTCGATCAGCGTCTGCATCTCCTGCGTGATCGCCTGCCGCGTCGCCGCGAGCGCCGCGTGCTGCGCGTACAGGACGCGCATCCGCTGCGACTTCTCCCGCAGATCGGGCAGCTTGAAGCCCAGGTGCGCGACCTCCTTGTCGTTGGAGATCATCGCCGTGTCCATCTTGTCCCACCCGTTCACCTTGTTCATGTACAGCCGCACATCGCTCATCTCGAACCTCCTTCCCCTTCCGGGGAGGATTGCCCGGTGCCGTCATTGGCCCGGGGCAACTGCTTGGAATGTACATACGATAGAGGCGGCCAAAACGTTTGTCAAGCCCTCCTCTTGCCTTTTATGTGGGTTGCGTTCTAAGATACCCGCATTCAAGGAGGTGGCAGATGCCGAGCAGCCGAGAGGTCCAGGAGAGACGCAGGATGGGTATCGTGAAGATTTTAAAGGGCGACGAGCCAATCACCCAGCAGAAGGAGATCGTCCAGAAGCTGCTGGAGATGGGCATCCCGGCCACGCAGTCCAGTGTGAGCCGCGACTTGGCGGAGCTTGGGGCCTTGCGCATTAACGACCAGTGGATGCTCACGGGCCTTCATGACGTCGGGGTGTTCGAGCGGGCCGCGAAGTACGTGACCCAGGTCAAGTTCGCGGGACCCAACCTCACCCTGCTGGTGACCCAGCCTGGAGCCGGGGCCCTCGTGGCACAGAGCATCGAGGAGTCCGAGTGGGATGAGGTGGAGGGCACCGTCGCCGGGCTCAACTCGGTCCTCGTCCTGACCCACGACGCCTTTTTCCAGAAGCTCCTTTCCATGCGCCTTCAGGGCTACCTGCGCAACGACGGGGTGGATCAGCAGGCCGGGGCCACCTGGCGGGTTACCCGGAAATTTACGTAGAGGGTGGATTGGGAGGAATGCGCAGCGATGGAGCCCTACACGTCGTCCCTGGAGCACGTGCTCGCCGAGCTGGAGCGCATCGACCTCCTGATCCACGCCCAGGTGGAGCGCGCCCGCGCCGCGGTCCCCGACCAGGGCGAGCTCCAGGGCCTCTACATCTCCGAGCAGGAGCTCGACGCCCTCCTCGCCCAGCCTTCCGGATTGCCGCGCTGGGCCGCCGTGCCCCAGCGGCCCGAGGTCGAGGAAGCCCTCGCCGACCTCTCCCGCTGGATCGATGAGCGCAAGGAGGTCTCCTCCGTGTAGCTGCGCCTGGAGGAGCTGGCCCGGCGGTTCGAGCTCACGCCGTTCGACGTCGACGCCCTGCTCGTCGCGCTCGCTCCCGAGGTGGACCTGCGCTACGAGCGCCTGTTCGCCTATCTCCAGGACGACGTCACCAAGCGAAGGCCGAGCTTCGACCTCGTCCTCAACCTGCTCTGCCCGACCTTCGAGGCCAAGCTCGCGGCGCGGCCCCGCCTGACCGGCCCCCTGCTGCGCCACCGGCTGATCGAGGCGTTCGACGATCCCTCGCGGCCCCAGCCGCCGCTGCTGGCGCGCTACCTGCGCGCCGACGCCCGGGTGGCGGCGTACCTGTTCGGCGACGACGCGATCGATGCCCGGCTGGCTCCGTTCACCCGCCGGGTGGAGCCGGCGGCCCGGCTGGAGGACCTGGTGCAGGAGCCGGCGCTCAAGGAGCGGCTGCTCGCTCTCGCGGACCAGGAGGGCAACCGCGTCCTCTATCTCCAGGGACCCTCCGGCGTGGGCAAGGAGTCCACGGCCGAGGCGCTGTGCCTGGAGATGGACCTGCTCCTCGTGACCCTCGACCTGGAGCGGCTGCTGGCCGCGCCCGAGGAGACGTTCGAGACGGTCGTGGAGCTGGCGGCGCGCGAGGCCGTGCTCCAGGGCGCGGCTCTGTTCTGCAGCGGTTTCGACCTCCTGCTCGCCGATGACAAGGCGGGCCGGCGGGGGAGGTTTCTTGCGCTTCTGGAGGACCGCGGCGGCCTGACCTTCCTGGCCGGCGAGGCCGGTTGGGAGCCCTCGGACGCGCTGCACGGCGCGGCGTTCACGCGCGTCGAGATCCCCGTCCCGGGACACGAGGAGCGGCTGGAGCTCTGGCGCCGCGCGCTGCCCGAGGCGGGCGAGATGGACCTCGACGCGATCGCTGCCAAGTTCCGCTTCACCGGCGGCCGCATCCGCGACTGCGCGGCCACCGCCCGCAGCCTCGCCCGGGCCCGCGATCCCCAGGAGGCTCCACTGACCGAGGCCGACCTCTATGCCGCGTGCCGGTTGCAGTCGAGCCAGAAGCTCGCGACGCTCGCCCAGAAGATTGCTCCGCGCTACCGGTGGAACGACATCATCCTGCCCGCGGCGCGGATGGAGCAGCTCCGGGAGATCTGCAACATGCTGCGCTTCCGCTCGCGCGTCTACGAGGAGTGGGGGTTCGGCGGCAAGCTCGCCATGGGCAAGGGGCTGAACGTCCTGTTCTCCGGCCCGTCGGGCACCGGCAAGACCATGGCGGCCGAGATCCTGGCCTCCGACCTCGGGCTCGATCTCTACAAGATCGACCTGTCGTCCGTGATCAGCAAGTACATCGGCGAGACCGAGAAGAACCTGTCGCGGATCTTCGACGAAGGCCGGGCCTCCAACGCCATCCTCTTCTTCGACGAGGCCGACGCGGTGTTCGGCAAGCGCACCGAGGTCAAGGACGCGCACGACCGCTACGCCAACATCGAGGTCAGCTATCTCCTCCAGCGCATGGAGGAGTACGAGGGCATGGTGATCCTCGCCTCGAACCTGCGGAAGAACATGGACGAGGCGTTCGTGCGCCGCCTGCACTTCACGGTCGAGTTCCCGTTCCCGGTCGAGAGCGACCGCCGCCGCATCTGGGACGGGCTCTGGCCCGATGCCCTGCCGCGCGGCGCGGACCTCGACTTCGAGTTCATGGCCCGGCGCTTCGAGCTCCCGGGCGGCAACATCCGCAACATCGGGCTCGCTTCCGCCTTCCTCGCGGCCGCCGACGGCGGCGTCGTGACCATGGCCCACCTGATCCGCGCCACGCAGCGCGAGTACCAGAAGATGGGCAAGGTCATGCTGTCGGGCGAGTTCGGCGAGTACGAGTCGCTGACGATGGGATGACCGGATGAGCGGACTCGAGACCGAGGTCCGGCAGAGCCCGGAACGGAGCGAGGAGAAGCCCTCGCGGGAGCGGGAGGCCCCGGGCGCCTCGATCGCCGCTCCCGGCCCCATGACCCTGCCCGCCACCGTGCTCCAGCTCCAGCGCCAGGTCGGCAACCGGCAGGTGCAGCGGATGATCGCGCTCTCCCGCGAAGCTCCGGCTTCCCAGCCGGGGGGAGGGATCGCGCCGGAGGTCGAGCAGTCGATCTCCCGCTCGCGGGGCGGCGGTCGGGCGCTCGACGGCGAGGTGCGCGGCCGGATGGAGTCGTCGTTCGGGACCGATTTCGGCGGCGTGCGCGTGCACACGGGCGGCGAGGCCGACCGGCTCAACCGCCAGCTCTCGGCGCGCGCCTTCACCACGGGAAGCGACGTCTTCTTCCGCAATGGGGAATACCGGCCGGGGAGCTCGGGCGGGCGCGAGCTGATCGCCCACGAGCTCACCCACGTGGTGCAGCAGCAGGGGACGGTCCAGACCTCGCGCCTGACGCTCGGCCCGCCGGGCGACCGCTTCGAGCAGGAGGCGGAGTCGGTGGCGCGGCAGGTGATGCGCGACGAGGCGGTGTCGGTCGCGCCCGCAGTCTCGAGAGGGGGCGGCGTGGCGCGCAGCATCCAGCGCCAGGAGGGACCGGCCGGGTGGACGCCGATCGAGCTCGAGGCCGGCACGTTCGAACAGGCGGCCAGCGCCTTCGCTTCGGCCGTGCGCTATCTGTATCCGAACCTGACGAAAGTCGCCATCGTCGTCCTCAACGGTCCCAATTTCCGGGTCTACGACGTGAACGGCCAGCCCGTCGTCGGCGCGGCCTTCCGCCTGAAGGGGGAGAGCCGGCTGGGAAAGGGTGTCTACACCAATCGCTCGAACGAAAACCGCCGGCTGCTCAAGCTGTACCGGAGGCCGGATGAGACCTGGGACCTCTCGGCGGAGGGGATGACGGGCGAGGTCGACTTCTCGAAGGACGTCGACCGGCAGAAGGAATTCGACACGGCGCTCGAGCAGTTCGGCGCCGTCTTCTACGTCGTCCCGGGCGCGGCGCCCGGCCTGGTCCCCAACGACTACCTGCCGAAGAAGCCGCCGGACGAGAACCAGCCGGAGTTCATGAAGTTCCAGCCGGAGGGCAAGGCCGACGTCGAGCCCTACCCCGCCGCCGTCGTCCCGCTGACCCCGGAGCAGACCTTCACGGGCTCGGCCGGCAAGTTCTACTGCAAGCTCGACAAGGTCGAGTGGACGGCGTCCACCCTCGACAACGTCTTCCGCCTGCTGGAGCGGGTCAACTTCCGGTGGGAGGTGCTGAAGCTCGACTCCAAGCTCCTGGTCACCGACAAGGAGAGGGCCACGCGCTGGGACGCGACCAAGGAGCGCTTCCGGACCCGGGAGAGGCACATCCGCGAAGACGAGAAGACGATGCTCGGCGACGGCAAGGCGAACGTCCCGGCGACGGTCTACCGCGGCTACCTGACGGCGCAGATGGCGGCGCCGCGCCGCATCCTCGGCTACACGGGCGAGGTGATGCTCACCCTGATGCACTCCCTCGTGGGCGGCAAGGACCCGAACGTCGAGGACTTCATCGACTACACGTTCAAGGAGCCGGGCGACTACTTCGTCCGCTGCCTCGCGACTCCCCGGCCGGGCTCAGACCCCAGCCGGCGCCGCGCGACTTCCGTGGCGGGCGTGATGGTCTCGGTCTTCGACATCGCCGAGATCGCCCAGACCGCGC
>JBJMGZ010000651.1:0-11225 GCA_045807605.1 Thermoanaerobaculia bacterium
TTGAGAATCTCGTCGATCGTCTCGCTCAGATCGAAGATCACGAAGAGCGAGACGCCCGAGAGCACGACCAGCACGAACACCTGGGAGAACAGCCGCGCCACGTAGCGGTCGAGCAGGTTTGGGAAGGCCAGGCGCAGGCGGGGAAGGAGGAGCACGAGCTCCGGACGCTTCTTCTGCCGCCTCTCAGGCTGGCGTCCGGAGGGTTCGACCGGTTCGGTCCGCTCGCGCCGCTCCTCCTGCCGCGCCTGCCGGCGGCCCTTGAGCAGGAGCAGGCCCCGCCAGAGGTCCTGGCGCACCCAGCGGTCGAGCCGGCTCAGGAGGAGGCTCTTGTCCTGGTTGCGCCGTATCAGGAGGAAGAAACCGCCGGCGGCCATCAGCAGGTTCGGGCCCCACATCGCGACCCAGCCCGGGATCCGCCCGTAGCGCGCCGCTTCCTCGCCGTTGCTCAGCAGGATGTAGTAGAGGACGATGACGCCGATCGACAGCGCGAACCCCGAGGCCTTGCCGCCGCGCCGGTTGTTGATGCCGAGCGGCAGCGCGAACAGGCCGAACACCAGGCAGGCGGCCGGGATGGAGAACTTCTTGTGGATCTCCACGGTCGCCAGGTTGCGCTGCTCGGCATCGCCTGAATTGCGCGAGAGCTGCCGCAGCTCCTTGAGCGTCAGCTCCCGGATGCTCTTCGAGACCGAGATCTTGGCCTTCTGCTCGGACGTGAACTGCTCTTCGAGGATCAGGTCGAGCCGCCGGTGCCGGCTGATCTCGTAGCGGTCCGGGGAGCTCAGGTTCACCTTGTGGCGGATCGCGTTGTAGAGCCGGAGCACGACGCGCTCGCCGTCGGGCTCGACCCGCACCTCGCCCCAGTCGGCGATCGTGATCTCGTTGTCCTCGCCGCTGGGCACCGACTCGGCCAGGAACACTCCCTTCCAGCGCTGCTCGCCCTCGGGCGTCTCGAAGACGTAGAGGACCTTGCCTTCCCATTCCTCGTAGAAGACCCGCGGCTGCACCTGCTGGGCGATGCTCTGGGTGGTGATCTCCAGCCGGAGCTGCTGCAGGGCGTGGTTGCCCCAGGGCAGGGCGTAGACCATCAGCCAGGTGTTGAGGATCGCGAAGAGAGCCGAGAGGAAGAGGATCGGCCGGTAGAGCGTCAGCAGGCTGATGCCGGATGACCGCATGGCGATGAGCTCGCTGTCGGACGACAGGCGGCCCACGGCGATGAGGATGCCGAACAGCAGGGCCATCGGCAGCGTGAGCACGACGATGTTCGGGAGAGTCAGCCCCAGCAGCCTGCCGACGATCGAGATGGGCAGGCCGCGCCGGATGATCATCTCGGCCGAGTCGAACAGGAAGCGCAGCAGGAGAAGGAACGTATAGACTAGGAAGCCCAGCGCGAGCGGCCCGAGGATCTCGGAGAGGATGTAGCGGTCGAGACGGAACCGGCGCAGTCGCACGAGCTGCATTCTATGAGGAAACCCGCATGAAAGTCCGGCTCGAACGCCGCTTCCGTTTCAGCGCCAGCCATCTCTACCGGCGGCCCGAGTGGAGCGAGGAGGAGAACCGCGCCCGCTTCGGCAAGTGCGCGAACCTGCCCGGGCACGGCCACAACTACCGGCTCTTCGTCACGGTCGAGGGCGAGGTCGATCCACAAACCGGCTTCCTCATCGACCTGGGCCATCTGGACCGCTTGGTCACCGAGAAGGTCGTCGACCGCCTCGACCACCAACACCTCAACTCGGCCCTCCCGGAGTTCGGCGAGGGAGGGCAGATCCCCTCCAGCGAGAACCTCGTCCTGTGGATCCTGGCCCGGCTCCGGAATCTGCCCGTGGTCAAGCTCCGCTTGGAGGAGGACGAGGACCTCGCCGCGGAGTGGGTTCAGTTGACATAATGTGCCTTACCAGACTTCAGGCAGGTACGCGGGAATTCCCCCTCCGGGGGCGAATCGGCGGGATCAGACGGTCTCGTTGCGGAGATCCAGGAGGATCTGTTCGAGCGCGCGGATCAGGTCTTCCTTGTCCACCTCGCTCTGCCGGAACGTCATCGAGAGATTATAGCTGCGGTCCGGCGACTTGAACTTGAAGACATACGGCCGGCGGCGTCCGCCCTTGCTGCTGCTGTTGGCACCCCGGCGCAGCCTCTGGCGGAGGTCGTCGCGATTGAGGCCGCGGCGCGCGACCTCTTCGAGCAGGCCGATCATCTCCGTCTCCTCGCCGGCCTTGAGCACCTCCAGCAGCAGCGACTTGGAGGTCAGCGCCAGGGCCTGCACCGTGTCGCGGACGCGCGGCGGCATCTGCAACAGGGACAGGCTCTCGGTGATCACCGTCCGCGACTTGCCCACGGCCGAGGCGATCTCCTCGTGCGTGTACTCGTGCCGCTCGGCCAGCATGCGGTAGCCCTCGGCCTCTTCGAAGGGGGTCAGGTCCTTGCGCTGCAGGTTCTCGATCAGGGCGATCTCGAGAGCTTCCTGCTCCGAGACGTCCATCTCGATGACCGGCACCTCGTAGAGCCCGGCCTCCTGCGCGGCCCGGTAGCGGCGCTCGCCGGAGATGATCCGGTACAGCACGCCCGCCGGGACTTCTTCTTCCGTCTCTTCCTCTCTGAGCGGCCGGGGCCGCACCAGGATCGGCTCCAGAACGCCCTTCTCGCGGATCGAGGCCACCAGCTCGTCCAGGTCTCCCATGGCGGACCGGGGCTGGTTCGGGTCCGGCTCCATCGTCGAAAGCGGCACCATCTTCCCCACCGGCGTCTCGTGCCGGGCCGTCAGCTCCTCGACGAAATGCGTGTCGTGGCGCATCTTCACGCGCAGCGGCAGGCCGCGTTTGCGGGACGGTTCAGACACGGCTCAGGACCTCCTCGGAAAGGCGGTAGTACTCGTAGGCTCCCGTGGACCGCGGAGCGAACGTGAAGATCGATTCGCGGTAGGCCGGGCTCTCTTCCAGGCGCACGCTCTTCGTGATCACCGTCTCGAACACCTTGGTTCCGAAGACGTGCTGGATCTGCTCGTAGATGTCCTTCGCGAGCAGAGTCCGCTTGTCGTACATCGTGATGAGGGCGCCCAGGATCTGCAGCTCCGGGTTGGCTCTCACCTTGATCTTGTCGATGGTCTCCAGCAGGTCGTCCGTCCCCTCCAGGGCGAAGTAGCTGGCCTGGATCGGGATCAGCACGTGGGTGGCGGCGACGAGGGCATTCACCGTGATGATGCCCAGGGTCGGCGGCGTGTCGATGATGACGTAGTCGTACTGATCCTGGACGGCCTGGAGCTCGTCCTTCAAACGGAAATGGCTGTCCAGCTCGCCGATGAGCTTGGCCTCGATCTTGGCCAGGGCGATCGTCGAGGGCGCGATGGCCAGGTGCTCGACCTTCTCGGCAGGACGGATGACGTCCGAGAGATGGATGTGAGACTCGGTCAGGGCGTCGTAGACCGACTGCTTGAGCTCGTGGATGTCCAGGAAGGACATGGAGCTGTTCGCCTGCGGGTCCATGTCCACGACGAGGGTGCGGACGCCCTTGCTGGCCAGGGCGGCGGCGAGATTGATGGCGGTCGTGGTCTTCCCGACGCCGCCCTTCTGGTTGGTGATCGCGATGATCATGAGAGGTCGGCAGTCTAGAAGAAGGGCCCTGGCGGGTCAAGCAGGGCCTCAGGCATGTCGGCGCGCCGACAATGACGCCAAGTGCAACAAAATGTGCGGGTTAGAGACTACATCGTCCACTTGCCCAGCTCTTCGGGGCTGATCTCTTCCAGCCACTTCTTGAGCCGCTCCTCGTCGCTGGCCTGGCCGGTCAGCTCGGCCGCCTGGGCCTTGTCGAGGACGCCGCGGAGAACATAGATGGGCGCGTCGACCCGCAGAGCCAGGGCGATGGCATCGCTCGGGCGGGCGTCGATGCCGACGTTGCGGCCGTCCTGCTGCACGTGGATGACGGCGAAGAAGGTGCTCTCCTTGAGGTCGGAGATGACGATCTTCTCCACCTTCGCCCCGAGCTGCTCGAGCAGGAGGCGCAGGAGGTCGTGGGTCATGGGGCGAGGAGGCTCGACCCCCTCGATGCGGAGGGCAATGGCATTGGCCTCGAAGACGCCGATCCAGATCGGCAGGAAGAGCTGGCTCTGGGTGTCGCGGAGAATGACGATGGGAACGTTGGACGAGGGGTCCAACATCAGACCACGGATCTCGACTCGCAGTTCCTGGTTGGGGTCGCTCATGGACCTATTCTGAGGTCCACCCCGCGGGAGGTCAAGCGAAGGCTTTCGGCGTTAACAGCGCTCGCCGAGCAGGCTGTGGGAGAGGGCCGACTGCACCCGGACGCGGGTCAGCCCGCCGAGGGGGGCCGGCTCGGAGCCGGCCTGGAAGTGCACGACGCGGTGGCAGGAGGTCCGGCCCGACTGCGTTCCCGGCTGCTTGCCCCAGCCGGTCACGATGACGTCGTACTCCTCCCCTACCAGGCTCTCGTTGATCTCCTTCTGGATCTCTTCCTGGAGGCGGAAGAGACGCTGCAGCCGCTCGGAGGCGAGGTCCGGATCCACGGCCCCGCCGAGGCGCGGCGCAGCCGTACCCGGCCGCGGGGAGTACTTGAAGGCGTAAAGCGCCGAGAACCGGACCTCGCAGAGCAGGTCGAGGGTCTGCTCGAAGTCGCCGTCGGTCTCCCCCGGAAAGCCCACGATGATGTCGGTCGACAGGGCCAGGCCGGTCCGGGCTGCGCGGAGCTGCTGCACGAGGTCCAGGTACTCCTCGCGCGTGTAACCGCGGCCCATGCGGCGGAGCACCGCGTCCGAGCCCGACTGCACGGGCAGGTGCAGGTAGGGGCAGATGTTCGCGTGCCGCCCGACCTGCTCCACCATGCGCGGCGAAAAATCGCGCGGATAGGAGGTGACGAACCGGAGCCGGCGGAGGCCAGGCAGCGAGGCCACGGCGTCCAGCAGGTCCGCGAAATCATCGGCTCCGTGCCGCCAGTGGTTCACGGTCTGGCCCAGCAGCTCGATCTCCAGGAAGCCGTAGGCCAGGAGATGCTCCACCTCGCGCAGGATGTCCGCCATGGGCCGGCTCTGCTCCGGGCCGCGGGTCTGGGGGACGATGCAGAAGGTGCAGTTCTTGTCGCACCCCTCGATGATGGTCACCATCCCCTTGTACTCGCCATTCCGGGAGACTGCGTCGATGTCGTAGTGGCGGTTCTCCGGGAAGCCGGTCGCCACCACCCGCTCGCCCGCGCGGCGCCTGGCCACGACCTCGGCGAGCTCCCCGACCCTGCCCGGCCCCAGCACGAAGTCGAGGTCCGGCACCCGGGCGAGAGCCCTCTCCCCCACCTGCTGGGCCACGCAGCCGCAGAGCCCGATGAGGAGATCCTGCCGGTCCCGCTTGAAGAGCCGGTACTCCCCGAGCCGCGAGTAGACCTTCTGCTCCGCCTTCTCCCGCACGCTGCAGGAGTTCAAGAGGATGACGTCCGCCTCCTCCGGCCGGAGAGTCGGGAGCACGCCCTGCTGCATGAGCTGGCCGAGCATGCGCTGGCTGTCCAGCTCGTTCATCTGGCAGCCCCAGGTCTCGATGTAGACGCGGCGCGGGCGAGTCATCTCGGAGGTTCCACCTTCGGCGGGTCGATCACCTTGTGCTCTGCCGGTCCCTTGGATTCGGGCTCGTCCTTGGGCTCCTGGTCCACTCCCTCGCGGAGCCAGCCGGGCAGGGCACCCGCGGTCCGGCCCTCTTCCAGGAGCTCGGAGAGCTCGGTCCTGGACGCCTCGACCTCGGCCCGGGCCTCTTCCAGACGGTCCAGGACGCGGTCCCATTCCGGCTTGATCTGGCCGCTGCGCACGTAGGGATCGTTCTCGGCGTAGAAGCGGCGGCGCCATCCGGCCGCGCTCTGCTCCAGCTCCTTGACATCGTCCGCGGCCTTGCGCCAGCGCAGCCGGATCTCCAGAGAGCGGCTCCGCCAGTACTGCTCGTCGCGGACCGGCGCCGTCTCTTCGCCGGTCTGCGTCTCCGTCTTCTTCGCAGGAGCGGCGACCGTGATCTGCCCCTTGGCGGCGTACTGCTTGAGGTTCTTGTCCGTGATCACGTGCGCGGGCGGCGCGGCATGGGCCCGCTGCTCGCGCGCGGCCCGGCCGGCCTCGGCGAGGCTCCGGGTGGAGCCCTCCTTCTCGCCGCCGGCGTCGAGGACGACGACGTCGGAAGGCGACGGGGTCGGAGCCGGAGCGGGGGTCGGAGCGGGCGCCGGTTCGGGAGTCGCTGCAGGCGTCGGTTCAGGAGCGGCCGGCTTTGCCTTGGGAGCCGCGGGCGGTTTTGCCTGGGGAGCTGGCGGCGCCGCGCAGCCTGCCGTCAGGAGGGCCGTCAGGAGGGCAAATCGAAGCAGCTCAGGCGCGGCCGTAGCGGTCTTCGAGGCGAACCACATCTTCGAGCTCCGGGGTGGACACCTCGATGATGTCGCAGCCGTTCTCGCCTGCGGTCATCCGGTGCTTGGTGAAGGGCTGGATCCGGTACGACTCGCCGCCGCGCAGGGTGGTCGTGACCAGCTTGCCGTCCTCCTCCACCATCAGCTCCACCTCGCCGTCGGCCAGGTAGAGGGTCTCGTCCTTGACCTCGTGGTACTGGAGGGACAGGGCATGGCCCGAGTTCACGTGCAGGATCTTGCCCACGTAGCGGTCGGTATGGGCGAAGATCAGCTCATACCCCCACGGCTTGTCGACTCGGCGGATCGGGATACGCATTCGGATCGATACCTCACTCGGTCATTGCCGCGCGTGCCGCGCGTGCCGCGCGGTTTCCTGGCGCGAAGCTTCCTGCCGCACCGCCACGGCGCACTCGAAGAAGCTCTCCAGGTGGCGCTGGACGTCGGCCGCGGTGGAGTGCGCGAGGCAGCGGTCGGCCAGCTCGGACAGCTCGGCCGCGGAGGTGTCCCGGATCCAGCTCTTGATCTCCGGGATGCCGCGCGGCGCGAGCGACAGGCGCCGGAGCCCCATGCCCACCAGCAGGAGGGCGAAGCGGGGGTCCGCCGCCATCTCGCCGCACAGGCTGACCTCGATCCCCGCGGCACGCGCGCTGTCGATGACGAAGCGTAGCATGCGGAGAATTCCGGGATGAAGCGGCTGGTAGAGGTTGGCGACGTGCTCGTTGTTGCGGTCCACGGCGAGCGCGTACTGGATCAGGTCGTTGGTGCCGATCGAGAAGAAGTCGACCTCCCGCGCCAGCACGTCGGAGATGAGCGCCGCGCCTGGCACCTCGATCATCACGCCCAGCCGGATGTCGCGGCGGAAGGGCACTCCCTCCCGCTCCAGCTCTCCCAGGATCTCCTCCGCGAAGGCGCGGAAGCTCCGCACCTCGTCCACCGTGCTCACCATCGGCAGCATCACCCAGAGGTCGCCGTAGATGCCCGCCCGGTAGAGCGCCCGGATCTGGGTGCGGAAGATGTCCGGCCGCGCCAGGGTGAGGCGGATGCCGCGCAGGCCGAGGACCGGGTTCTCCTCCTCCGTCGCCATCATCTCGCGGGCGAGCTTGCGGCCGCCCAGGTCGTAGGTGCGGATGATCGCCGGATGCGGGGCCGCGGCCTCGATCATGCGGCGGTAGGCGTCGATGTGCTCGTCCTCGGTGGGCAGGTGCGGGCTGCGCTCGATATAGAGGAACTCGCTGCGGTAGAGGCCGATGCCGCAGGCGCCGAACGGCGCCACCTCCGCCACCTCCTCCGGCAGGTCGATGTTGGCCATCAGCTTGATCTCGACGCCGTCGGTGGTCACGGGCGCGAGCTCGCGCGAGGCGAGCCAGGCGTTGTCGCGCCGCTGCAGCTCGGCCTTGCGGGTGCGGTACTCCTCCAGCACCTCGGGCGTGGGATGGAGCACGATCGTGCCGCTCTCGCCGTCCACGATGATCAGCGCCTGGTCGGCGACCCGGCCGATCACGCCGGTCAGGCCGGAGACCGCCGGCAGGTTGAGCGAGCGCGCGATGATCGTGGTGTGGGAGGTGCGGCCGCCGGTCTCGATGGCGAAGCCGATCACCCGCGCCCGGCCCAGCCGGATGGCATCCGAGGGCGTGAGGTCGTCGGCCACGATGACCACGTCGTCCGGCAGCTCGGAGAGCTCGTGGTGGGCGATCCCCTGCAGGCTCCGCAGGAGATGGCGGCTGACGTCGGTCAGGTCCTCGCTGCGCTCGCGCAGGTAGCTGTCGTCCATGTGGGCGAAACGCTCGTCGAGCTCCTCCGCGGTCTTCTTGACCGCCCACTCGGCGTTGATCTGCTGGGTGCGGATGCGCTCCACGACCTTGCCCAGGAAGCCGGGGTCGGAGAGCAGCAGGACATGGGCGTCGAAGATGGCAGCCAGATCATTGCCGAGGTCCTCGCCGGCCTTGTCGCGGGTGCGCATCAGCTCCTGCCTGGCGTGGCGGGCACCTTCGTACAGGCGGGAGACCTCCTCCTCGACCTGGTCCAGGGCGAGGGGGATGCGGAACACGTCCGGTCCCCGGGTCTCGATACAGACGGCCCTGCCGATGGCGATCCCTCCCGAGACGCCCATGCCGCGCAGGATCTGCATCTCGGCGCCCATGATCAGCTCTCCTCGTCGAAGCGGTTCGCGATCAGCTCGGTGACGGCCCGCAGGGCCGCCTCCTCGTCCTGCCCGTCGCAGCGGATCTTGAGCATCGTCCCCTGACCCGCCGCCAGGAGGAGGACGCCCAGGATGCTCTTGGCATCCACCTCCTCCCCATCCTTGGAGACCAGGACCCGGCTCTGGAACGCGCCGGCGGTGTGCACCAGCTTGGCCGCGGCGCGGGCGTGCAGCCCCAGCCGGTTCACGATCTCGGTCTCCCGCTCAATCACTCTTCTTCTTCTCCGCCGCGGTCACTTCCTCTTCCTCGACGCACTTGGGGGGCTGCACCATATCACTCACCAGGCAGAGGCTCCGCTGGGCCTTGGCCTGCAGCCAGTGCGCGACGTCGGAGAGGTTGCCGTCCTCGATGGATTGGCAGGCCAGGCGCAGGACCATGGGGAGGTTCACCCCGGTGAGGATCTCGACCTTGCCGGGCTGATGGAAGACCGTGGCCACGTTGCACGGGGTGCCGCCGTACATGTCCGTGAGGATGAGCACCCCCTGCCCCTGGTCGAGCCGCGCGAGCGCGGCCGAGATCTGGGCCTTGGCCTCCTCGAGCCCGTCGTTCCAGTCGAGCGAGACCGCCTCGAAGTTCGCAAGGCGGCCCGAGATCGTCTGGGCCGCGGAGAGCAGCTCCCGGGCGAGGCCGCCATGGGTCAGAATCAGTTTGCCGATCATGATCGATTGCCGTCGGATTCCCGTCTCAATTGGATAACGCGCCGGGGCTTGACTATCTTCCGCTCTATCGGCCGATGTCCCGGTGGATGACCCGCGCCGGCCAGCCGCCCGCGTCCAGCTCGGCCTTGAGGCGCTCGCAGACCGCGACCGAGCGGTGCCTGCCGCCCGTGCAGCCGACCGCGACCGACACGTAGCTCCGGTTCTCGCGCCGGTACCGCGGGAGCAGGAAGAGGATCAGGTCGGAGAACCGCCGTACCACCTCGTCATAGTCGGGCTGGCGCAAAAGGTATTCCTGCACCGCCTCGTCCTGCCCCGTCTGCTCCCGCAGACCCGGCACGAAGTGCGGGTTCGAGAGGAACCGCACGTCGAAGAGCAGGTCCGTTCCATACGGGATGCCGTGCTTGAAGCCGAAGCTTACCAGGGAGACGACCATTCCGGGCTCCTCGCCCGGATTCGTGGCGAACTCGCGGTAGACCTGGCTGCGGATCTCGTGCACCGAGCAGGTGGTGGTGTCGAGGACCATGTCGGCCGGGCCGCGCAGCTCGGCCAGCAGCTCGCGTTCTTTGAGGATGCCTTCGATCACGGCCTTGTCCGGCGCCAGGGGGTGGGGCCGCCGGGTCTCCGAGAAGCGGCGCACCAGCACCTCGTCCGAAGCCTCCAGGAAGAGCAGCGTCACGTCCACCCGCGTGCGGTCGATCTCCGCGATCAGCCGCGGCAGCTCGTCCGAGAAGCCGGGAGCGCGCACGTCCGTCACCACCGCGATCCGGTCGTACCCGCGCGCCAGCTCCAGCGGGTTTTCCAGGAACAGCCGCAGCAGCGGCAGCGGCAGGTTGTCCACCACGTAGTAGCCCAGGTCCTCGAAGCACTTGGCCACCACGCTCTTGCCCGAGCCGGACAGGCCGGTGATCAGGACCAGGCGCGGCTTAACGGCGGTTTCGCTCAAGCTGAGCCTCGAGCTTCCGCGCGAACTCCCGGGCTGAATGATGACCCTGAAGCTTCAGCACATGATTTCTAGCCGCAATTTCTACGAGTATGCTGACATTGCGTCCGAGCGCCACGGGCATCCGGATATAGGGACAGGGCGTTTCGAGGATCGTGAACAGGGTCTCGTCGAGGCCGAGCCGCTCGTAGCGCTGGCCGGGCTGCCAGTGCTCCAGCTCCACCACCAGGTCGACGGCCGTGCGCTCGCGCACGGAGGCGAGGCCGAAGAGGTCCTGGACGTTGATGATGCCGATGCCGCGCAGCTCCATGTGGTGGCGCAGCGGGCCTTCGCTGAAGCCGACGAGCTCGCCGTTGGGGTAGCGCTTGATCGTGACCTTGTCATCCGCCACGAGGCTGTGCCCGCGGGTGATGAGGTCGAGGGCCGACTCGCTCTTCCCCACTCCGCTCTCGCCGAGCATGAGCACGCCGAGGCCGTAGATCTCCATGAGCACGCCGTGCATGGAGGTCGAGGGCACGAGGTGGTCCTCGAGGAAGTAGCTGACCCCCTTGATGACGGTCGAGGAGAGCTCGGACGAGGAGAGCACCGGCACCTCGCGCTGCTGGCAGCTCGCCAGGAAGCCGGGCAGCGGATCGATCCCCTTGGTGATGACGAAGACCGGCACGGGCAGGCTCGCGATGGTGTCGAGCCGGAGCTGGCGCTCGTCCTCGTCGAGGGTTTTGAGGTACTCGGTCTCGCTCTCGCCGATGATCTGGACCCGTCCCGGCTTGATGTAGGCGTAGTAGCCGGCGAAGGCGAGGCCGGGCTTCTGGACGCGCGGGTGGGTGATCCGGTTGTCGAGGTGGGACTCGCCGGACAGGACCTTGAGATGCAGGTAGCCGAGCTCCTCGCCCAGGAGCTCCGCGACCTGCACGAACGCGTTCGGATCCATCAACGGCCCTCCTCCTGGAGGAACTGGACCACGGCTCCGGGCTCGCGCAGCTCCAGGATGCGGTCCGCGTTCTTCCCGGCCTTGATCCAGCGCGAGATCGTGGCGAGCACCTGCAGGTGCTCGCC
>JBJMGZ010000652.1:0-3318 GCA_045807605.1 Thermoanaerobaculia bacterium
GGCGCTCTCGACGTCCTGCTCGTGGAGGAACTTGAAGTGCACCGCCGCGGTCTGGAAGCGGTCGCCGGTCTTGAGCACCGTGCGGCCGTGGATGGCCTGGCCGTTGACGTAGGTGCCGTTCGTGCTCCCCAGGTCCTCGACCGTGACGACCGAGCCGATGTAGCGCAGCCGCGCGTGCTTGCGGGAGATCGACATGACCTCGGGCAGGCTGATCCCGACCGAGCTCGAGCGGCCGATCTCCAGGGTCGTGCCCGGCGAGAGCCGGAACCGCGAGCCCAGGCGCTGGCCCTCGGGGTGCGCGATCAGGATGATGTCCGCCTCGGACTCGCCGACCGGGGACAGGCCCCGCGCCGCGCGCTCCCGCGTGCCGGTCTGGAAGGTCTGGGTGAGGCCGCTCTCCTGGATCGAGGAGGCGTCGAGACCGTCGGTCTCCCCGTCTCCACGGTCGAGGCGGTCGAGGGGCTGCAGGCGCTGACGTTCGTCCATGGATGAGGAGATTCAGGCGTTTACGTACGTTTTCGGGACAGGAAGATGGTACCACCCGCTCGCCGGGCCGTCAAAATCACCGGCCGGAGAGCATCGCCTTGAGCACGTGCCGGGCGACTTCGGGGTTCTCGCGCAGGCGGCGCATGGAGTAGGGATACCAGTCGCGGCCGTAGGGGACGTAGACCCGCAGGCGGTGCCCGGCCGCGATCAGGATGCGGCGCAGCTCCTCGTCCACCCCCAGGAGCATCTGGAACTCGTACTGCTCGCGCCGCAGGCCGTGCTTGTCGATCAGGCCGGCCGCGCGGCAGGCCAGGTACTCGTCGTGCGTGGCGATCGCAGGATAGAGACCGCGCTCGATCAGCTTTTCGAGCGCCCGCACGAAGTTCGCCCGCACGGTGTCGTAGCCCTTCCAGGCGATCACCCGCGGCTCGACGTAGATCCCCTTGCACAGCCGCACGGTCGTGCCCTCGGGCAGGGCCGCGATGTCGGAGAGCGTGCGGCGCATGTAGGCCTGGAGGACCGGTCCCACGTTGCCGTAGCGCGCATGGAGCTCGTGGAAGATGCGCAGCGTCGCATCCGTGGTGGTGTTGTCCTCCATGTCGATGCGCACGAAGTTGCCGTGCTCCTTCGCCTTGGCGACGATGCGCTCGACGTTGTCGCGGCAGAAGGACTCGTCGATCTTGAGCCCGAGCAGGGTCAGCTTGATGGAGACGTTGGCGTCCAGCCCCTCGGCGGCGATGGCGTCGAAGACGCGCAGGTACTCCTCCACCGCGGCCACGGCCTTGTCGCGCTCCTTGACCTCCTCGCCGAGGACGTCCATCGTCCCCATGGCGCCCTGCTGGTTGAGGTTGCGGACCGCCCGGACGGCGTCGGCCAGGGTCTCCCCCGCCACGTAGCGGGAGGCCACCCGGCCGACGATGGGCCTGGGCACCGCGGGCAGACCGGTGACCAGCAGCCGATTGAACGTGCTCATGGTGTCAGGTCGCAGGTCCGCAGAGATCAGGCCGTCGCCGGCACAGGCGGAGCGGGGATTCCGATGGCCGCGGGGTTGTCTCCCGCCGGACGGGGCTCGTCCACGACCCAGCGCACCGACTTGGAACAGGGGCAGGAGCCGCCGACCCGGCGCAGGGTGGGCATGCGCGCCGCGGCCTCTTTGGCCTCCAGCTCGCCGCGCGCCACCTGCCGCAGCGTGTCCACGTACTCCAGGTAGTCGCGGCCCGCGCGGTAGGCGTCGGGCAGATGCTGCTCCAGGTGCCGGAGATAGGCGCCCAGGTCGTCGAAGCTCTCGCCCGCGAAGCCGACCATCCGGAACGCCGGCACGCCGCGGCGCCGGTAGAACTCGGGGTCCGGCATGTGCAGGAGGTCCTCCCGCTTCACGCCCTCCACGACCTCGCCGGCATTCCCGCCGATAATGCGGTCGAGCGCGGTCTCGGCCTCGCCGTGGGCGAAGGACGGGACCCGCGCCCGCAGGTAGCGGACGTTCAGGTCGCGCACCAGCTTCTCCACCTCTTCGTAGTACTGGCGCTGCGCCTCGGCGTTCTTCATCGGCTTCAAGCCGTAGCGGACGTTGGTGCCGCCGCCGCGCTCGTCGCCGAACATCTCCAGGCCGCGGGGGAGCCACTTGTTGAGGGCGCGCTGGACCATGTCCATGCTGATCAGCCCGTCGCCCCTGGCCGCGTTCATGACCCAGCGCCGCATCGGCACGACGCCGGAGGCGAGGTGGAACGCCTCCTCGCGCAGCATCTGCGGCATGCTCTCGGCCATCGGCTGGTAGGCGCTGATCTTCTGCATGGCGAGCTGGTACTTGCCCACCCGGTCGATCAGGGCGCAGAACACCACGTTGTCGACGAACGAGTCGAAATCGATGTTGAAGGCGCCCAGCAGGTGGGAGCCGGTGTTCATCGACAGGATGTCCTCGATCATGTCCGAGGCCGAATCCTTGGAGACCGACGTCCAGTCGTCCTCGACCAGGAGGTGGAGCATCTGATAGCCGTGGCGCAGCTCCTCGGCCATCATGCGCAGGATCCAGAACTGCTCCTCCTCGTCCTGGGCGCGGGCGAGGGTCAGCCGGTGCTGCTGGATGGAGCCGAACTCGGTGGAAGCCTGGGCGCGGATGGCGCCGAAGAGGTGGTGCGCCTGCTCGGGGAGCATGTCGGCGGCGTGGGTGAACTTTGGCTTGCCCTTCAGGTCGCCGCACTCGATCTCGCTGCACATGCCCATCTGCCGGTAGGCGCAGAGCTGGAACTTGGGCTCGGTCGGGAAGTGCTTCTCCCAGTTCTCCATCAGGAAGTCGAAGTCGGGGAGGTACTCCTCGCCCCAACGCTGGACCGCCTGGTGGAACGGCTTCGGCAGAGTGCTCGTCTTCGCGTTCATCGCTGTCTATCCTCAGAGGGAACGCACGAACGGCCTCAGGCTCGCGGGCTCGAACCCGAGAGAGCTGAAGAAGCCGCAGAGCTCCTCCCGGTCGTCGTCGACCAGGGTCCGGACGCTGTGGGCTCCCCGTGTGCGAAAGTAGTCCAACATGGCCTCCGCCATCTTGCGGCCGACCGACTTGCCGCGGTGCTCCGGATCGACGCCGAGCACCTCGATCCACCCGGTGGGCTCTTCGAGGCCGAACTCGCCGGAGCGGATCTCGCCGAGCATGAACCCGACCACCCGGCCGCCGCTCTCGGCGACGACGCAGGACTCGGGGTCCCGCCGCAGGTGATAACCGACGCGGCGCTCCCAAACTTCCGGGCGGTAGTGGCCGCTGATCTTCTCGTCGATGCCGCCGATGGCGGTGATGTCCAGCTCGTCGAGCGGACGGATCTGGATTTCCGGTGTGGGCTCGCT
>JBJMGZ010000653.1:0-11856 GCA_045807605.1 Thermoanaerobaculia bacterium
CGAGGAGCGGCTCTCCGTGACCGACCGGCTCCACCTCTTCCTGCAGGTGGCGCAGGCGGTGGAGGACGCCCACCGCAACCTCGTGGTGCACCGCGACATCAAGCCCTCGAACATCCTGGTCACCGCGGACGGCCACGCCAAGCTCCTCGACTTCGGCATCGCCAAGCTCCTCGATCCCACGGCCACGGGCGGCGACGCGCTGACCGGCTCCGCCATCCGGCTCATGACGCCGGCCTGGGCGAGCCCGGAGCAGGTGCGCGGCAACCCGGTGACCACGGCCTCGGACGTCTACCAGCTCGGTCTGCTGCTCTACCTGCTGCTCACCGGCTGCTTCCCGTACGACGTCGGCGACGGCGCTCCCGCGGTGCGCATGCTGGCCATCGCGCAGCAGGAGCCGGTGCGGCCCTCGGCCGCGGTCTCATCACCCGGGGGCTGCGGCGTCTCTCCCGGCCAGGAGCCGAAGACGGCCGAGGAGATCGCGCGGGCTCGCGGCACCACGCCGGGCCGGCTGCGCCGGATGCTCGCGGGCGATCTCGACGCCATCATCCTCACGGCCCTGTGCAAGGAGCCGGACCGGCGCTACGGCTCCGTGGCCCAGCTCATCGACGACTTGGAGCGCTCCTTCGCGGGGCGCACGATCGGCGCCCGGCCCGACACCTGGGCCTACCGCACCGGCAAGCTGATCCGGCGGCACGCGAAGGCGTTCTCGGCGGCGGCGGCGGCGGCGGCGGTCGGCCTGTCGCTGGGGATGGTCTACACCTCGGAGCTGGTGCACGAGCGGGACCGCGCGCGGCGGGAGGCGGAGTTCCTGCGCGAGCTGTTCGAGATCCCCGCCCAGGGGGAGGCGCTGACGACCCGGCAGCTTCTCGACCGCGGCGTGGCGCGCGTCGAGCTGCAACTGGCGGGGGAGCCGGAGCTGCAGGCGGACCTGCTGGAAGACCTCGCCCGGATGTACCGCGACCAGGGGCTCCACGACGAGGCCCGGGACCTGCAGGGCCGCGCCGATGCCTTGAGGAAATGACAAATCGGCCGGCCCCGCGGGACCGGCCTATGCATCGAAAACCCAAGAAACCGCAAAGGATTGCCACCTGCCTCCGACAACGCCGCGGCGCTGCCGGCTGGTGACTCTTTTGTGGAGCGTCTCACAGGCCGCGGCGGTGTCGATCCATCCCCGCCGGGGAGCTCCATGCGAAGAGCCGGGGAGGTTGCTTCCGGCTCACCTCGGATCTACGCAGGCCGGGGAGAAACCCGCCGCATTCCTTTGTAAAATGTTTGTCAATTCAGGCCGCGGCCCGTGTTGCCGGCTGGCCATGTGCTCCAACGGTGGTTCGAGGCGGGCGCCCAGGGAGAGCTCAGCCCGCCCGGTCCGTGAGAATTCATGAATCGGCTAGGATAGTCCCATGCCCGACAACGAGATGCGCACTCCGCCCTGCCGCCGGCTGCGCGCGTACACGTTCGACCCGAGCCTTGCGACACAGCTCGAAACGAGCCTGATCAACCAGACGGTGCTCCGCGTCCCCTGGGAGCCGCTCGAAAAAGGGCCGGTCGGCGACTACCTGGAGGTGATCGACTACGATCCTCCCAGCGGCTGCTTCTACGCTCCGGTCGATCTGAACGAGCCCTACCTTCTGGCGCAGGACGGCCTTGCGCCCTCCGAGGGCAACCCGAAGTTCCACCAGCAGATGGTCTATGCCGTGGCCATGACCACGATCCAGAACTTCGAGCGCGCGCTGGGGAGGAAGGCGCTCTGGGCGCCGACCTTCGAGCGCGACCCGAAGACCCGCGAGGTGACGAAGTCCGGGCCCGTGCACCGGCTGCGCATCTACCCGCATGCCCTGCGCGAGGCCAACGCGTTCTACAGCCCGGAGAAGAAGGCGCTGCTCTTCGGCTACTTCCCCTCGGTGCTGGCCAACCCCGGGGAGAACCTGCCGGGCGGGCTGGTCTTCACCTGCCTGTCGCACGACGTGATCGCCCACGAGACCACGCACGCGCTCCTCGACGGTCTGCACCGTTACTTCGCCGAGTCGAGCAATCCCGACGTGCTGGCCTTCCACGAGGCGTTCGCGGACATCGTGGCCCTGTTCCAGCACTTCACCCAGCCCGAGGCCCTGCGCCACCAGATCGGGAAGACGCGCGGCGATCTCGCCAGCCAGAACCTGCTCGGCGAGCTGGCCCACCAGTTCGGCCAGGCGATCGGCAACCACGGAGCGCTGCGCGACGCCATCGGCCACGTCAACCCGGAGACGGGCAAGTGGGAGTCCCGGGTGGCCGACCCGGAGCTCTACGCCGCGACGACCGAGCCGCACGACCGCGGCGCGATCCTGGTGGCCGCGATGTTCGACGCGTTTCTGTCCATCTACAAGGCGCGCATCTCCGACCTGCTGCGCATCGCGACCGGCGGCTCCGGCGTGCTGCCCGAGGGCAACCTCCATCCCGACCTGGTGAACCGCCTGGCCGGCGAGGCGACGAAGACCGCCGGCCACATCCTGCGCATGGCGATCCGCGCGCTCGACTACTGCCCGCCCATCGACATCACGTTCGGCGAGTACCTGCGCGCGCTGGTCACCGCGGACTCGGACCTGGTGCCCGACGATCCCTGGGGCTACCGCATCGCGGTCATCGAGGCGTTCCGCCGCCGGGGGATCTATCCCCGCGACGTCCGCACCCTGGCCGCGGACGCGCTGCGCTGGCAGCGCCATGACCTGCCGAGCTTCTACGGCCTGATCCACGAGCTCATCGAGAGCATGCTCAAGGAGGAGAGCCGGGAGCAGAAGCGATTGACGCTGGAGTGGCAGTCCACCGCCCGGCGCGAGGAGATCGGCCGCCTCAACGAGGACTACAAGAAGATCACTTGGAACTGGATCAAGGCCAACCTGGTCGGCAACCCCGCGATGAGAGGCAAGCTGGGGCTGTCTCTCGAAGCGAACGCCCCGTCCACGATCTTCCGCAGCAAGTTCGACAAGCTGCCGTCGCTGGAGGTCCACTCGGTGCGCACGGCGCGCCGGCCGATCCAGGACGGCCGCACCCTGCTCGACCTGGTCGTCGAGCTGGTGCAGCGCCGGCGCGGCTATCTCGATCCGGAAAAGCAGGCCGAAGCGGAGAAGCTGCCCGCCGACTCGCCGCGCTGGTGGACCGACTTCCAGCCCGACTTCCGGTTCCGCGGCGGCTGCACGCTCCTGATCGACAGCGAGACCGGCGACGTGCGCTACTGCATCCTCAAGAACGTCACCAGCGAGACCCGGCTGGCGCGCCAGCGCGAGTTCGCCTCGGCGCGCTCGCCTTCGCTGCGCGCCACCTATTCGCCGGCCGAGGCGGCCGCCCGCAACCGGGAGCCCTTCGCCATGCTGCACCGCTCGCGCTGAGGAGCAAGATGAGAGCCAGGACACCTGCGAAGAAACCGGCGGCGGGGAAGCGCATGACGGCTCCGAAGTCCGGGGTCAAGGTCCGCATGTACCGCACGGGCCTCGGGGACTGCTTCCTGCTCGCTTTTCCCAGGGACGGCGATCCCAAGGATCCGTTCTACCTGCTGATCGACTGCGGCGTCTATGCCGGCACGCCGGAGCCGGACAACCGGACGCGCATCCGGCGGATCGTCGAGGACATCCGCGACTCCACCGGCGGGCATCTGGACGTGCTGGTGATCACCCACGAGCACTGGGACCACGTCTCCGCGTTCCATGCCACGCAGGCCCAGGAGATCTTCGGCAAGGAGATCGGGCTCGAGGCGCTCTGGATGGCCTGGACCGAAAACCGGCGCATCCCGCTCGCCCGCGACCTGCAGGACGGCCGCAAGGCCGCGCGCGCCGCGCTCCGGCAGGCGCTCACCCGCATGCAGGGGCTGGCGGACAGCGGCACTCGGGACATGGTGGGCAAGGTGCTCGACTTCTTCGGCGGCGAGGCGGACAGCTCAGGCGCGCCTGCCGGGGGCCTGGGCCTCCTCGGAGCCAAGAAGAGCGTCAAGACCGAGGAGGCCATGGACTGGATCCAGGAATCCTACGGCAAGGGCAAGACCCGGTATCTGCGCCCCGGCGAGGAGCCGCTCACCCTGGAGGGGGTCAAGGACGTCCGGGTGTACGTGCTCGGGCCGCCGGAAGACCCGGACCTGATCAAGCGTTCGGACCCCACGGGGGACGAGGTCTATCCCAAGGCCATGGCCGCGGCCATCGAAGCCTCGTTCTTCGCCGCCTGCGGCGTCATGCCCGGCCATAGCCTCGGGCCGGACCAGGACGAGGCGAGGGAGGCCCTCCGCGTCAGCCTGCCGTTCGACGAGACCCACCAGATCCAGCGCGAGCGCGCGGCCGAGGCCGATCCGTTCTTTCAGCAGTACTTCGAAGCGGACGCGTCCTGGCGGCAGATCGACGGCGACTGGCTGGAGGCGGCCGGCGAGTTCGCGCTTCAGCTCGACAATGCCACGAACAACACGAGCCTGGCGCTCGCCATCGAGATCGGGCCGCCCGGCCGCGGCAAGGTGCTGCTGTTCCCCGGCGACGCGCAGGTGGGGAACTGGCGCTCCTGGTTCGGCAAGGTGAAGCTCGGCAAGCGCGAGCTCGGCCGGGACATGGTCTGGAACGTCGGCCGCCGGCAGGTCACGGCCGAGGACCTCCTGCGCCGCACCGTGCTCTACAAGGTCGGGCATCACGGCAGCCACAACGCCACGCTGCGACAGCAGGGTCTGGAGCTGATGGGCCGCAGCGACGGCACGGGCGAGCTGGTGGCGTTCCTGCCGGTCGACGAGCACGTGGCCCGCGACTTGGCGCACTACGGCGAGATGCCGCTGCGCTCGCTCGTCAAGGACCTGGCGATCCGTACCGGCGGCCGCGTGGTGCGCAGCGACGACGGCGCCAGGCCGAAGGACAAGAAATCGACGCTCGCTCCCATCGAAGGCGCGCCGCCGCTGCGGCCGGCCGGGGAGATCATGGACACGAGCAACGAGCTCTACTTCGAGCACACCGTGGCGCCGCCGCGCTGACCAGGCACGGCTCCTGCAGTACCTCCAGAGCGTGAGAGGGTTGGAAAAGGACTGACGGAGGTAAACTCATGAAACTACAACGGATCAGCTTCCTGGCCGCGCTCGTGGCCGCCTTGGTCCTGACCGGCTGCGGCTCCTCGGGCATCGGCGACATCCTGGGCGGCGGCAGCGGCACCCGCACCAGCGACCCGTACAACCAGAACGTCGACAACGTGCGCGGCACGATCGAGCGCGTGAACACGACCGAGCAGTACATCGTGGTCGACCGCGAGGAGACCACGAGCAACCTGCGCAACGGCGGGGATGACGAGGTCGTGCTGTACTACGACGAGCGCACCACGGTCGAGCACCAGGGCAAGACCTACAAGCCGGCGGACCTGGAGGCCGGCGACCGCATCCTGGCCGACGTGAACCAGAGCGGCAACCGCCTGCTGGCCGAGGAGATCCAGGTGCTCTACGACGTGACCAGCAACAGCAGCGACGACCAGTACGGCAACGACGACCGGTACAACGACACCCGCACCACCGAGCTGCGCGGGACCGTCCGCTACGTCGACACCCGCGACCAGACGCTGGAGCTGGAGCCTTCGACGGGCCGCACCGGCACCGTCGTGGTGCACTACGATTCGAGCACGACCGTCGAGTTCGAGGGCCGGCAGTACAAGCCCGAGAACCTCGAGCGCGGCGACCGCGTCGAGATCGAGGTCCGCGAGCTCAACGGCCGCATGATCGCCCAGGAGATCCTGGTGGTCGGCGAAGCCCAGACCCGCTGATATTCCGCTGATGGAGCTGATGTAGGATCGGGCTCGCCTATGCGAGCCCTTTCCCTGATGCTTCTCGCCCTTGCCCTGCCAGCCCTCGCCCGCGCCCAGGACTTCGGGTCCGTGACGATCTACCGTGACACCTGGGGCGTCCCGCACATCTACGGTCCGACCGACGCCAGCGTGGCCTTCGGCATGGGTTACGCGCAGGCCGAGGACAACTTCGCCCACGTCCAGGACAACTTCCTCCGTGCCCTCGGCCGCGCGGCGGAGGTGTACGGCGACGGGGAAGCGCTGGAGGACGACCAGATCGCCCGCGCCCTGGAGATCCCGCGGCTGGCGCGCGAGGAGTACGAGCGCTCGGAGCCGCGCATGCGGGCGCTCTACGACGCCTACGCCGCCGGCCTGGAGCGCTGGGCGTCGAAGCACCCGGAAGCGCCCCGCATCCTGCCGCGCTTCGAGCCCTGGTACCCGCTCGCGCTGATGCGCTTCAAGTACCAGCAGCTCGAGTTCCTCGGCTACGCCGGGCTGGATTTCAAGAACCTGCAGGTCGCCGTGCCCGATCCTGCGGAGAGGCCGCAGGGCTCGAACTCCTGGGCCGCGGGGCCGGGCAGGAGCGCCTCGGGGCACGCGCTCCTCCTGATCAACCCGCACATCGGCTTCTTCGGAGTGGGGCAGTACTACGAGGCCCACCTGCACAGCGACGAGGGGTGGAATTTCTCCGGAGTGGGGCGCTACGGGCTGCCGTTCCCCTACATGGGGCACAACGAGGCGCTCGGCTGGGCGCACACGGACAACTACCCCGACACGGGCGACCTCTACGCCGAGACCTTCGACGATCCGTCGAACCCGCTCGCCTACCGCTACGGCGACGGCCACCGCACGGCCACGCAGTGGACCGAGGAGATCCGGGTGAAGACGGAAAAGGGGATCGAGACCCGGCGCTTCACCTTCGTCAGGACCCACCACGGCCCGATCCTCTCGGAGCACGAGGGCAAGCCGGTCGCGGTCCGGCTCGCGAAAATGGAGGAGGGCGGGTGGCTGGACCAGTGGTACGCCATGAGCCGCGCCGGCTCGCTCGCGGAGTTCAAGCAGGCCCTGCGCCGCGTCGCCGTCCCCTACATGAACATCACCTACGCGGACCGGGACGGCAACATCCTCTACGTCTACAACGGCACGGTGCCGCGCCGCTCCCCGAAGTTCGACTGGAGCAAGCCCGTGGACGGCAGCGATCCGGGCACGGAGTGGCAGGGGTTCCATCCCTTCGAGGAGCTGCCCCAGGTGCTCAACCCGGCCCCCGGCTTCGTGCAGAGCTGCAACTCCTCGCCGTTCGCGACCACGACGGCGGGCAACCCCGATCCGGCGGGCTTCCCGAAGTACATGATCGGCCCCGAGATCGACAATCCCCGGTCGCGGGTCTCGAAGCGCATCCTGTCCGGCCGGGACAAGTTCACCTTCGACGAGTGGACGCGCGCCGCGACCGACACGCGGGTGCTGGAGGCCGGGGAGATGATCCCGGACCTGATCGCCGAGTGGGAGCGTCTCGAAGGGGAGCGCAAGGAGGCGCTCGCGCCGCTCATCGCGGAGCTCAAGGCCTGGGACCAGGTCGGGCGGCTCGACTCGGTCGCCATGACCCTGTTCGTGGAATGGCTCGACCGCCGGCGCGGCTCCTCGGGGGCGACCGGCGAATGGGCCCTGGTGCGCACCCTGGAGGATGCCCGGCGCGAGCTGGAGCGCTCCTGGGGGACCTGGCGCGTGGCCTGGGGGGAGATCAACCGCCTGCAGCGGACCTCCTGGACCGGCACCGAGGCGTTCAGCGACGAGCGTCCGAGCCTGCCGGTGCCCGGCGGTCCGGGCTTTGTCGGCATCATTTTCAACTTCTACACCCGGCGGTTGCCTGCCGCCAGGCGGCGCTACGGGACGCTGGGTAATTCCTATGTGAGCGTGGTGGAATTCGGGCCGCAGGTGAAGGCGCGCTCGATCGTCTACTTCGGGCAGAGCGGCGACCCGAAATCGCCGCACTATTTCGATCAGGCGCCGCTCTACGCCCGCGGCGAATTCAAGCCGGCCTGGTTCACACTGGACGAGATCAAGGCCAACCTGGAGCGGACGTACCAACCCTGATTTCCGCGAACGCGCGGTCGCTCGGCGCGAGGTCCATGCCGGCCAGCTCCTCGGGCCGCACCCAGATCAGGGCCTCGTGCTCCAGGGCGATTGGCTCGCCCGCGATCTCGACCGGGTAGAACTCGACCACGAACGGCGAGCCGGGGTCCGGCACCTCGCAGAGCAGCTCGCCCACGGCGAGCACCTCGACCGCCAGCTCCTCGGCCAGCTCGCGGCGCGCGGCCTCGGGGATCGACTCGCCGGGCAGGAGCTTGCCCCCCGGCAGCTCCCACAGCCCCGCGTGCCGCTTGCCCGCCGGCCGGCGGCAGAGCAGCAGGCGGCCCCCGCGCTCGATGACCGCGGCCACGACCCGGGTTGTTGCGCTCCGTTTTGGCATTGTCCTTGGATGCGTACTATCGTACCAAGCCGTCAGGAAGTCCACGCTGTCACAGGGGAGACGGGTAGAGATGAGACCTTTGCGCACGACAAGGATCGCCGGGCTGCTCGCCCTGGCTTCGCTGCTGGCCGGCCCGGCCGGAGCGAGCCAGGAGCCCGGCGGGGCCGTCGCCCAGGCCACCGATCTCAAGAAGCTCAGCATCGAGGAGCTGATGGAGATCGACGTCACCTCGGTTTCGCGCCGGGCCGAGCGCCTGAACCAGGCCGCCGCGGCCATCATCGTGGTCACCCGGGAGGACATCCGGCGCTCGGGCGTGACCAGCCTCCCCGAAGCGCTGCGCCTGGTCAATTCGCTCCATGTCGCCCGCCAGAGCCAGCGGAGCTGGGCGATCAACGCCCGCGGGTCGAACACCTCGACCTCCAACAAGCTGCTGGTCCTGATCGACGGCCGCAGCGTCTACACGCCGCTGTTCTCGGGCGTGTTCTGGGACGTCCAGGACACGCTCCTCGAGGACGTGGAGCGCATCGAGGTCATCCGCGGCCCGGGCGCGACCCTGTGGGGGGCCAACGCCGTCAACGGCATCATCAACGTCATCACGAAGAAGGCCGCGGACACCCAGGGTGGACTGGTCACCGCCGGCGCCGGCAGCGAGGAAAAGGGTTTCGGCGGCGTGCGCTACGGCGGCACGCTGGGGGAGCGGGGTCACTACCGGGCCTACGGTAAATATTACGACCGCGACTCCCTGGTCCTCGTGGACGGCTCCGACGCCGGCGATCCGATCCAGATGAGACAGGCGGGGTTCCGCGCCGACTGGACCTCCACGGAGCGCGACGCCTTCACCTTCCAGGGCGACGCCTACGAGGGCCGCGTCGGCGAGACCATCCGCGACGACAGCGATGTCGACGGCGGCAACCTTCTCGGCCGCTGGACCCGCACTCTCGCCGAGGACTCGGACCTGGAGCTCCAGGTCTACTGGGATCGCACCCACCGCCGCATCCCGGCGCTGTTCGAGGAGCACCTGGACACCCTGGACCTCGACCTCCAGCACCGGTTCCCGCTGGCCGGCCGCCACGACGTGGTCTGGGGCCTCGGCTACCGCTGGCATCACGACCGCGTCGGCAACAGCCCGGGGCTGGCCTTCCTGCCGGCCCGGCGCGACTTCGACCTGTTCAGCCTCTTCGCCCAGGACGAGGTCTCGCTCCTCGACAACCGCCTGGCCCTGACCGTGGGGACCAAGCTGGAGCACAACGACTCGACCGGGCTGGAGGTCCAGCCGAGCGTGCGCGCCGCCTGGAAGGCGAGCGAGCGGCGGACGCTCTGGGCCGCGGTCTCCCGGGCGGTGCGCACCCCGGCCCGCATCGACGAGGACATCTTCGCCTTCGGACCCGGCGGGCAGGTGCTCCTCCGGGGGAGCCGCGACTTCGAGTCCGAGGAGCTGATCGCCTGGGAGCTCGGCTACCGCATCCAGCCGCACCCGGAGGTGCTGCTCGACGTGGCCGCGTTCTACAACGTCTATGACGACCTGCGCAGCCAGGAGCCGCCCGCGAACGGGGCCATCCCGATCACTCTCGCCAACAAGCTGGCGGGCGAGACCTGGGGCATCGAGCTGCGCTCCAACCTCCAGCCCGTCCCCGGCTGGCGCCTGCAGGTGGCCTACGCCTGGCTGGACAAGGAGCTGCGCCTCGATCCGGACAGCCGCGACCGCACGCGCGGCGCGGGCGAGGGCAACGACCCCGAGCACCGCTTCACCCTGCGCTCCGGCTTCGACCTGTCGGCCGGCCTGGAGCTCGACGGCTGGCTGCGCTACGTCAGCGAGCTGCCCTCGCCGGCCGTGGACGACTACACCGAGCTCGACCTGCGGCTGGGCTGGCGGTCCGCGGGCGGGCTGGAGCTGTCCCTGGTGGGGCAGAACCTCCTGCACGAGTCGCACGCGGAGTTCGGCCCGGCCACCGCGCTGCGCGAAGAGGTCGAGCGCAGCCTCTACGGGAAGGTCGTATGGCGTTTCTGAGGAAGCCGCTCCTCCTCGTCCTGCTGCTGTCTGCCGCCGCCGCCCCCCTGCGGGCGCAGGCTCCCGAGTACGCGCTCAAGGCGGCCTTCCTCTTCAACTTCGTCAAGTTCGTGGAATGGCCGGCGAGCGCCTTCGCCGGCGAGCGCACGCCCATGACGATCTGCGTCTTCGGCAACGACCCGTTCGGCCGCGCTCTCGACGAGGTGGTCCAGGGCGAGCGCGTGGGCGAGCGCGGGCTGGTGGTGGAGCATCCGGACGGCCTCGACGACCTGGAAGCCTGCCACGTCCTCTTCGTGAGCGGCTCGGAGAAGGACCGGTTCGGCGAGGTGCTGGCCCGGGTGCAGGGCGCGCCCGTGCTGACCGTAGGGGACAGCGACGGCTTCCTGCGCGCCGGCGGCGTCATCAACTTCGTCCTGGAGGGGAGCAAGGTCCGTTTCCTGATCGACCAGGAGGCGGCGGAGCGCAGCGGCCTGCGGATCAGCTCCAAGCTGATGCGCCTGGCGGTCAACGCCGGGAGCCGATGAGCCTCCTGCGCGATCTCCCCATCCGGCGCAAGCTGGTGGCGATCCTGATGATCGCCACCGGCGGCGCGCTGCTCCTGGCCGGCGCGGGCCTGCTCACGCTCGACTACTTCCGCCTGCGCCGCGAGATGGTCGCCGACCTCAAGACGCTGGCCGAGATCGTGGCCCAGAACAGCACCGCTTCGGTGAGCTTCCACGATGCCGGCGATGCCGAGGAGACCCTGGCGGCGCTGGACGCCAAGCCCTGGCTCCTCGGCGCCGCGGTCTACGACCGGCAGGGGGCCCTGTTCGCGAAGTGGGAGCGGCCCGGCGCGCATCCGGAGGTCCCGCTCCAGCCCGGCCGCCAGGGCCACCGGTTCCGCAGCGGCTCCCTCATCCTGTTCGAGCCCGTGGTCCTGGACGGCGAGAGGATCGGCACCGTCTACCTGGAGAGCAGCCTGAGCGGGATCCGGAGCGGCCTGCAGGCGCGGTTCCTCGCCATCGCGGCCGTGTTCCTGGTCTCGGCGCTGGCCGCCCTGGCGCTCTCCTCGGGCCTCCAGGGGCTGATCTCCAGGCCGGTCCTCCACCTGGCCGATACGGCGCGCGCCGTGTCCGAGCGCAACGACTACTCCCTGCGCGCCGACAAGCACAGCGCCGACGAGCTCGGCCGGCTCGTCGACGCCTTCAACCAGATGCTCAGCCAGATCGAGGAGCGCGACACCGCGCTCCAGGCCGCCAAGGAGGAGCTGGAGAACCGCGTCGAAGTGCGCACCCGCGAGCTGCGCCAGGCCAACGACGAGCTGCAGCAGAGCAACCGCGAGCTCGACGACTTCGCCTACATCGCCTCCCACGACCTCAAGGAGCCGCTGCGGGGCATCCACAACTACTCCATGTTCCTGCTCGAGGACTACGCCGACAAGCTCGACGCCGAGGGCCGGTCCAAGCTGGAGACCCTGATGCGCCTTACCCGGCGCATGGAGGTCCTGATCGACTCCCTGCTCCAGTACTCCCGGCTCGGCCGCATCGACCTGACCCTGGAGGAGGTGGACTTGAACGAGGTCGTGGCCGAGGTCCTGGAGAACCTCGACGTCAACCTCAAGGCCGAGCAGGTCGAGGTG
>JBJMGZ010000654.1:0-14723 GCA_045807605.1 Thermoanaerobaculia bacterium
TGCCCGACTCGCGCCGCGCCTGCGCCGGAGTGATCCCTCTCTTCATTTACTTGTCCGGGGTGAGGGCCTTCAGAACCCAGTTGAAAGCCGCGATCACCAGGCCGCCCAGGATGGCGGGCAGGCAGCCGTCGATCCGCAGGCCGGCCAGGAAGAAGTCGGCCAGATAGAGCATGAGGCCGTTGATCACGATATAGAAAAGACCGAGGCTCAGCAGGATCAGCGGGAACGAGAAGAAGCTGACGATCGGCTTGACGATCAGGTTGATCAGGCCGAGCACCAGGCCGGCGATCAGCAGGTACAGCAGGCTGCCCTGGTAGTGGATCCCCGGCACCAGGCGGGCGGCGATCAGCAGGGCGACACCGTTGAGCACGATCTGCAGCAGGGCGCGCAGCATGGGAAGAGTCCCTCCGTGTTTTCCGGGGGATCTTACCCTAGACTCCCTCTCCCCCGGGGTCAGCGGGGAGAGGGGGAATGGGATCAACCATCTCCCGAGCCGCCTCCACCGCCTTGCGCTCGTTCTCGAACGTCAGGCGGGCGATCCCCTCGTCCCAGGACATCCACTCGGCGCCCGAGACCTCGCGGCGGTCGTAGTCGGCGGGATCGCCGCTCACGTAGTCCAGAAGGAAATAATCGACCGTCTTGTGGACCCGCTTGCGCCCGCGGTCCAGGAACCAGTACTCGACGCCCGGCAGAGGGGCGCGCACCCGGCCGGTCACGCCGGTCTCCTCGCGCACCTCGCGCACGGCGGTCTCCTCGGGGGTCTCCCCCTCCTCGATGTGCCCCTTGGGAAGCTGCCAGCGCTTCCCCTCCATCACCGAGATGAGGAGGATCTGCGAGCCGTGCACGATCAGGCCGCCGGCCGAGCGGTGCTCCTCGGTCTTGAGGTATGCGCCGCCGGGCCGCCTCTTCCGCCGGGGGGCCGTCTTCGGCTTGCGTCGCTCGGGATCGGTCAGTTGGTGGGCTCCTCGCCGCTCGGCGCGGTCCAGGAGGGCAGGGTCGAAGGATCGACCCCCACGGAGCGCAGGGCGTCGTCCCAGACCAGCTCGGGATCGGGAGCGAAGATCAGGTCGGTCCGCACCGGCGCCGTCAGCCAGTCGTTGCGCAGGATCTCCTGGATGAGCTGGCCGGAGCCCCAGCCGGCATAGCCGAGGAACAGGCGGAAGTCGGACGGCGGAGTCTCGGCGAGCCGCGCGAGGTCGCCGATGTGCTGGGTGATGGAGACGCCCGGCAGCACCTCCGTGGCCGCTTCGGTCTCCACCGGTCCGGGGGAGAAGAGGACCGTCCCGAGCTGCGGTTGCACCGGCCCGCCGAAGTGGGCCACGTCCTCCAGGTCCCCCTGCCAGCTCACCTCCATGCCCTCGAGGATCTCCTGGAGCTTGATGCCGGTGGGCCGGTTGACGATGAACCCGAAGCTCCCCTCGTCCTCGTGATGGAGCAGGAGCACGACGCTCTTGTGAAAGAACGGGTCGAGGACCTGCGGCATCGCCAGGAGGAGCACCGGAGTGGACAGATCGGAGGCGATCGCCGTCATGCCGCTCATCTTACCCCGGCATCGCGACGGTGTGGCTCCGTCTGTTATCTTTGCGGGCGAGGTGTGAGGAGAGGACCATGAAAGACAGCTTCGGAAGCCGCACGGCCTTGCAGGTGGGAGGCCGTGAATACCGTATCGCCCGCCTCGGCGCGCTGGAGGGCCGGAATCTCGAGCGGCTGCCGTACGCCCTCCGCATCCTGCTCGAAAACCTGCTGCGCCGCGAGGACGGCGAGGTCGTCACCGCCGGCGACATCGAGGCGCTCGCCACCTGGGATCCCCAGGCCGTGCCCTCGCGCGAGATCGCCTTCATGCCGGCCCGCGTCCTCCTCCAGGACTTCACCGGCGTCCCGGCCGTGGTCGACCTGGCGGCCATGCGCGACGCCATGGCCACCATGGGCGGCGATCCGAAGAAGATCAACCCGCTCCAGCCGGTCGAGCTGGTCATCGACCACTCGGTGCAGGTGGACGAGTACGGCAGCGCCGCGGCCTTCCTGATCAACGCGGAGAAGGAATTCGAGCGCAACCGCGAGCGCTACGCCTTCCTGCGCTGGGGCCAGACCGCGTTCGACAACTTCAAGGTCGTGCCGCCGGACACGGGCATCGTCCACCAGGTGAACCTGGAGTACCTGGCTCGGGTGGTCATGGATGGCGACCTCGAAGGCGAGCTCTACGCCTACCCGGATACCCTGGTGGGGACCGACTCCCCCACGACGATGATCAACGGCCTGGGCGTGCTCGGCTGGGGCGTGGGCGGCATCGAGGCGGAGGCGGCCATGCTCGGCCAGCCGGTGTCGATGCTCATCCCGCAGGTGGTCGGCTTCCGCCTCGCGGGCTCGCTGCCCGAGGGCGCGACCGCGACCGACCTGGTGCTGCGGGTCACCGAGATGCTGCGCAAGAAGGGAGTCGTGGGCAAGTTCGTGGAGTTCTTCGGCCCCGGTCTTCCCAATCTTCCCTTGGCCGACCGCGCCACGATCGCCAACATGGCGCCCGAGTACGGCGCCACCTGCGGGATCTTCCCCGTGGACCAGGTCTCCCTGGACTACATGAAGTTCACCGGCCGGCCGGCGGACCGCATCGCCCTGGTCGAGGCCTACATGAAGGAGCAGGGTCTCTTCTTTACAGTGGATACGCCTGAGCCGGTCTACTCCGACACCCTGGAGCTCGACCTCCGCACGGTCGAGCCGAGCCTCGCCGGCCCGCGCCGGCCGCAGGACCGGGTGCGCCTGTCGGAGATCAAGCCCTCGTTCGCCAAGGAGCTGGAGACCATGAAGGCGAGCGGCCGCACGGGACGGTCGCGGCAGTCTGCCCCCGGCCTGCAAGTGTCGGGCGGCACGGCGGCCGGCACGGCTGTGGCCGAGGCCGACGTGACGACGACGGAGGCCAATGGCGCCGCGAAGCACCTGCAGGACGGCTCCGTGGTCATCGCGGCCATCACGAGCTGCACGAACACCTCGAATCCGTCGGTGATGATGGCCGCGGGCCTGCTCGCGAAGAAGGCGGTGGAGAAAGGCCTCTCCGTCCGGCCGTGGGTCAAGACCAGCCTGGCGCCGGGCTCCAAGGTGGTGACGGAGTATTACAACGAGGCGGGGCTCACCCCCTATCTCGATCAGCTCGGGTTCAACCTGGTGGGCTACGGCTGCACCACCTGCATCGGCAACAGCGGCCCGCTGCCCACGGAGATCTCGCACGCCATCGAGGAGCGCGATCTCGTCGCCGTGGCAGTCCTCTCGGGCAACCGCAACTTCGAAGGCCGGATCAACTCCGACGTGCGGGCCAACTACCTGGCCTCGCCGCCGCTGGTGGTGGCCTACGCCCTCGCCGGCCGGATCGACATCGACCTCCTGAACGAGCCGCTCGGAAAGGGCCACGACGGCCAGCCGGTCTTCCTCAGGGACATCTGGCCGACCCGGATGGAGGTCGATGAGACGGTCCTCCGCGGCCTGCGCGCCGAGATGTTCCAGAAGGAGTACGCCGACGTCTACGCCGGGGATGAGCGCTGGAACGGGCTCGACGTGCCGGAGGGGGACACCTATGCCTGGGATCCCGGCTCCACCTATGTCCGCCTGCCTCCCTACTTCACCGACATGCCCGCCGAGCCGGCGCCGGTCCAGGACGTGAAGGGTGCCCGGGTGCTGGGCCTGTTCGCGGACAGCATCACCACCGATCACATCTCGCCGGCCGGCTCGATCAAGGCGTCGAGCCCGGCGGGCAAGTACCTCCAGGAGCATGGCGTGGCGCCCAAGGACTTCAACTCCTACGGCGCGCGTCGGGGCAACCACGAGATCATGATGCGCGGCACCTTCGCGAACGTCCGCCTGCGCAACCGGCTCGTGCCGGAGATCGAAGGCGGCTTCACCCTCCACCTGCCGGACGGCGAGCCGCTGCCGATCTATGACGCGGCCATGAAGTACCAGGCGGAGGGAGTGCCCACGGTCATCCTGGCGGGCAAGGAGTACGGCACGGGTTCTTCCCGCGACTGGGCGGCCAAGGGTCCGCGGCTCCTCGGCGTCCGCGCGGCGATCGCGGAGACCTTCGAGCGCATCCACCGCAGCAACCTGGTCGGGATGGGCGTGATGCCGCTGGAGTTCCTGGAAGGCCAGAACGCGGACAGCCTGGGCCTGACCGGCCGCGAGACCTACGACATCATCGGCCTGGCCGAAGGCGTGGCAAACGGCTTCGCAAGCGGCCGGGAGGTGCCCGTCCGGGCGACCTCGGACGACGGCAAGGTGACTGAATTCAAGGCCCGGGCGCGGCTCGATACCCCGCAGGAGGTCGAGTACTACCGCCACGGGGGCATCCTGCACTACGTGCTGCGGCAGCTTCTCAAGACATGAAAAAAACCCCGCGCTGTGGAGGGAGACCGCGCGGGGGGAGGAGAGGGAGCTGAAGGAGATTGTCGGAGTGCTTGCTCCGGGGCGGGCCCAACTCCCGAGGGTCCGTCCTCTCACCAGTTAAAACCGGGAGGACATCCGCGGGATTCCCGCCTCTCTCCATCGTCAGGTAGGTCCCCGCCGGGCTCGGAAAGGTTCTCTCCGCTAGAATCCCCGTCCATGCGGATCTATCTGACCGGAGGCACCGGCTATATCGGCAGGGCGCTGGCGCGGCGGCTGGTCGAGGCCGGGCACGAGGTCCGCGCCCTGGTGCGGAAGACTAGCAACGTCGATCCTCTGAAGCAGCTCGGCATCGCCACCTTCACCGGCGACCTCCAGGACCGCGCATCCCTGCGCGAGGGCATGTCCGGCGCCGACTGGGTCATCCATGCCGCCGCCGACCTCGATCTCACCGGGCCGCCGGAGCGCATGCGCCAGACCAACGTCCAGGGGAGCGAGAACGTGGCCTCCCTGGCGTACAAGCTGGGGACCGGCCGGTTCCTCTCCGTCTCCTCGATGGCGTACTTCGGCGGCAGCCCGGACGACGGCACCCCGGCCGACGAGACCTCCCGCCCGATGGAGCCGTTCCCCACGCTCTACAGCGCCACCAAGCACTCGGGCGAGCGCGCCATCCAGGAGTGGGCGAAGCAGGGATTGCGGGTGAACACCGTCTATCCCAGCCTGGTCTACGGCCCGCCGGGCAAGAAGGAGGGCGCGAACTCCATCCTCCGCCAGCTCCTCAAGGGCCGCTTCCCCGCCGTGGTCGGACCCGATCGCAAGACCTGCTGGATCTTCCTGGACGACGTGGTGGAAGGGATGATGAAGGTGATCGACAAGGCCCCGGTCGGCCGGGACTACCTCCTGACCGGCGACATCACGACGCTGCGCAGCCTGGTGGACCGCGTCTGCGCCCTGGGCGGGGTGAAGCCGCCGAGGCTGAGCCTGCCGATCGGCGCGGCCCGCGTTGCCATCACCCTCGCGGGTCCGCTCTACAAGATGCGCGGGCGGCGGCCGCCGGTCGCGCCGGACCAGCTCAACAACCTCGCCCGCCACTGGGCCTTCGACGACACCCGCGCCCGCACCGAGCTGGGCTGGACCCCCCGCACGCTGGACGAGGGGCTGCCGCCCACGGTGCAACACATCCAGGAAACATCCATGTAGGGGCGGGGCTTGCCCCCGCCCGGGAGGGGGTAAACCCCTCCCCTACATCATTCAAAGCTCGCCGGCCGGCAGCACCCAAAGCTCCCGGCCGTGCTCGCCGTCGCTGGCCGGGAAGTAGAGGCCGGTCTCCGTGCCGGTCAGATCCACGGGCGACAGCCAGTCGAGGGCTCCGGGCGTCGACCAGGACGGGCCGGGGGCGATGTCGTGGACCAGGCGGGTGCCTTCCGCGGTGCCGTCGCTGGTCCATAGCTCCATGCCGTGCACGGCGTCGCGGGCGCGGAACCAGAGCCGGCCGTTCCAGACCGCCAGGCTGCGGGGGTAGGAGCCCAACAGGCCGGGCGCGATGTCGAGCAGCCTCGCGGTGCCCTCGGGAGTGCCGTCCGTGGACCAGAGCTCGTCGCCCTTGCCGCCGATACCGGGGTCCGACGCGGCGAACCAGACGCGGCCGTCCAGCTCGACGAACGGGGAGCGGTCGAGCGGCGCGAAGATCGGCTCGCCGACGGTCAGGTCCGCCAGCAGCTCGGTGCTTCCATCCGTGCCGTCCGAGACCCAGGGCAGGAGCCGGCCTTCGGGATCGCTCGCCCGCGGCGCGGCGAAATAGAGACGCCCCCCGGCCGCGCTCAATCTCTGCGGCTCGAAGGCCCCCGAGGCCGCCGTGACCGCGGGGCCCGTGCCGGCATCGGTGCCGTCCGTGCCCCAGATCTCCACCGGGCCTCCGAGCTCGCCGAAGAGGAAGTAGACCCGCCCTCCGGCATCGATGAAGAGCTGATCTGCTGTGTAGCCGATCGCGCCGGTCAGGGGGTGGGTGCCGGCCCGGGTGCCGTCGCTGACCCACGGCTGCAGCCCCGCCGCTTCCCCGCTCTCCACGTAGTTGAAGAACAGGAGCCTGCCGCCGATGTCGGTGAGCCCGTACATCGCCTTTACGTCCGGGAGGTCGAGGTGCCGGCGCGTCCCCCCCGGGGTGCCGTCCGTCAGCCAGAGCTCGGAGCGCGACACGCCAGGGGCGGGGAACAGGAGGAGCCAGATGGCGGCCTCCTCGCCGAAGCGGGCCAGGGCCGCCGGAAGGCTCACGGCCGAGCCCGGGATCAGGGCCGCCGTCCCTGCGGGAGTGCCGTCCGTCCGCCAGACCGAAGGCTCGCTTTCGGACTTGACGAAGACCGCGGCGTCTCCCAGGTCGACCGCAACGGTAGAGGTGCAGTACTCGGAAGCCCGCGAGATCAGGAGGGTCGCCTCGGCGCCCTGGACGAACCGCATCTCCTGGCGCCAGGTCCCGTCATCCTCGGGGTTGCAGCTCTGCACGAGCAACCCGTCCCGGAACGGTGTGAGCTGTTGGAGAGGCGTGCTCCTGCCGACCTTGGAGCCGAGGAGCGGCCAGGAGCCCGCGGGCGAGCCGTCGCTGCGCCACAGCAGCTCTTCGGCGCCCGTCTCAGCTTCCGCGATCCCCGTGAAGATCAGCCGGCCGTTCGCCGTGCCGGCCTGGAGCCGGCCTACCCAGCCGTAGTAGTGGGACCAGTACGGCCCGCCCTGGGTGACGAGAGAGGTGCCGGCGGCCGTGCCGTCCGTGACCCAGAGCTGGCCGGTCTCGTACTCTTCAGTGATCTCGATCAGGGCGAGGCCGTCCAGCGATACGGCCTGGGACAGATAGCGCTCGACGGTCCGCTGGAGGAGCCGGGTGCCCGCGGCCGTGCCGTCGGTGACCCAGATGCCGCCTCCCTTCCCGTCGTGGCCGTAGAAGACGAGGCGGTGCGCATCCAGGGACGCGAGCGGGCCGATCGGCTCGGGGCAGCCACCGGGGCAGCCGGTCAGCTGCGCGGCCGACCGGAAATCCCTCCGGGAGCTCCAGAGCTTCGGACTCCCCGAGTACCCGCCCTCGACGAACACGATGCGGTCCCCGGCCTTCGCGAAGTCCGTGATCCCCGGGTTCGGGGCCTGGAAGTCGGAGGCGCGGCGCAGGCTTCCCGGCTGCATGTCCGCGCTCCAGAGCTCGAAGCCATGCGCCCCGTCGTCGGCCACGAACCAGACGCGTCCGCCGAGGAGGGTCAGGGTCGCATTCTCCGGCAGCACCAACCGTGCCCGCTGGCCCAAGCGCGTCACGGGCCGGGTTCCCGCGGCGGTGCCGTCGCTCGCCCAGACCTCCCAGCGGCGGCCGTTCCAGGCGAGGAAGAAGGCGCGGTCCGCGCCGGCAACGAGGCCCTTCGCCTCGGGCGCCGTCCGGAGGCGCTGCAGGCCGCGGGCCGTGCCGTCCGCCACCCAGAGGGCGGCCGGATAGCCGCCGGGTACGCCCACGATCAGGAAGGCCCGGTCGCCGGCGGCGGCGAGCTCCTGGATGTCGGCGCTCCCCGGGCCGGGGACGATCTCGCCGACCGGCGCCGTGCCCTCCCGGGAGCCGTCGCTCGACCAGAGCTCGCATCCCAGCTCGGGCGTGCAGGCGGTGAAGAAGAGGAGCCCGCCCCGGATCGAGCCGGCGGGCGACGAGCTCGTCGCCATCGGGAGGTCGTTCGTGAGCGGGAAGGTGCCCGCGGGCGTTCCGTCGGTGCGCCAGATCGCCGTTTCGTAGACGGGATAGCTCGCGTCGACCTTGTAGAAGGCGACGTTCCCGTTCGATCCGAGAGCCACCGCCGTCTGGCACGGCGGACAGAGGACGCCGAGGGCGCTCGTGCCCTCGACCGTGCCGTCCGTGATCCAGAGGGACAGGCCGGCATCCGGCTCGCCGCGCAGGAAGACCGCGCGGCTCCCGAGGCGCGTGAAGCCCGAGATGGAGCCCTGGATCGGGACGCTTCCCGGAGCGAGATCGGCGACCAGCCGCGCCGGGCCCGTCTCGCCGTCGACGAAGGCAAAAGCGGGGCCGGCGAGGAGCCCGGCGGAGACGATCAGCCACGCAAGGCGCTGCAAGGTGCTCATGCTAGAAAGGATAGAGCACCCACAGCTCCCGGCCGTGCTCGACGTCGTCGGCCGTGAAGTAGAGGGCCTCCTCCGTGGCGATCATCTCCGCGGGATAGGACCAGGACGCGCCGGGGGCGATGTCCTGGACGAGCCGGGTGCCTTCCGCGGTGCCGTCGGTGGTCCACAGCTCCAGGCCGTGCACGGCGTCGCGGGCGCGGAACCAGAGGCGGCCGTTCCAGGCGGTCAGCTCGCGGGGATAGGAGCCCAGCAGGCCGGGCGCGATGTCGAGCAGCCTCGCGGTGCCCTCGGGCGTGCCGTCCGTGGACCATAGCTCGTCGCCGTGCCCCGGTTCGAACCCGGCGAAGAACACGCGGCCGTCGAGCTCCGCGAACGTCGACCGATCGAAGGGCTCCTGGGGCATCTCCACGCCGGCCAGCAGCTCCGTGCTCCCGTCGGTGCCGTGCGAGACCCAGGGCAGGAACGGGCCGTCGGGATCGCTCGCCCGCGGCGCGGCGAAATAGAGACTCCCCCCGGCCGCGATGAAGCTCTGCGGCGCGGCGGCCCCCGAGGCCGCGGTGACCGCGGGGCCCGTGCCGGCCGCGGTGCCGTCCGTGGCCCAGATCTCCATCGGGCCTTCGCGCTCGCCGAAGAGGAAATAGATGCGCCCTTCGGACTCGACGAAGCGCTCATCCCCCATCTGGCCGATGGCGCTGGTCAGGGCGTGGGTGCCGGCCAGGGTGCCGTCGCTGACCCACGGCTGCACCCCCGGGCTGCTCACCACGGCGTTGAAGAACAGGAGCCTGCCGCCCGCGGCGGTGAGCCCGTACATCGTCGCGACGTCCGGCAAGGCGAGCTGCTTGCGGGTCCCCTCCCGGGTGCCGTCGGTCAGCCAGAGCTCGGAGTGGAACGTGGGGTCGGGCATGAGGAGCCAGATGGCGGCCTCGTCGCCGAACCGGGCCAGCGCCGCCGGCCATCTCGCCTCCGAGCCCGGGATCAGGGCCGCCGTCCCCGCGGGAGTGCCGTCCGTCCGCCAGAGGCTGTGGTCCCGGAGGAAGACCGCCACGTCTCCCAGCCCGACCGCCGGGTCGGGGCAGGGCCCGGGAGCCGGCGGCAACAGGAGGGTCGTCTCGGTGCCCCGGACGAACCGCAGCTCCGGCGTGACGTCGGGCTCGTCCTCCTGGAAGACGCAGGTCTGGACGAACAGCCCGTCCCGCAGCGGCGTGAGGTCGTAGAACGCCGTGCTGCTGGGGATCCTGGAGTCGAGGAGCGGCCGCGAGCCCGCCGCCGAGCCGTCGCTGCGCCACAGGGTCTCTGCCCACGGCTCGTCGGTCATCCCGGGGAAGACGGCCACGCCGTTCGCCATGCCGCCCTCGAGCTCTCCCACCCAGCCCCAGTAGTGGGACCAGTGCGGCCCGCCCGTGGTGACGAAGCGGGTGCCGGCGGCCGTGCCGTCGGTGATCCAGAGCTGGCTATCCGAGTACTCGTCGTTGGTCACGATCAGCGCGCGGCCGTCCAGAGGCACGGCCAGGGAGTAACTGTAGCCCAGGGTCCGCTCGATGAGCCGGGTGCCCGCGCCGGTGCCGTCGGTGACCCAGATCCCTCCTCCCTGGCGGTCGTATCCATAGAACACGATCCGGCGGGGATCCAGGGGCGCGAGCGGGCTTCCCGGCACGGGGCAGCCGCCGGGACAGCCGGCCAGCGGGGCGGTCGACCGGAGATCTCCCCGGGAGCTCCAGAGCCGCATCCCGTCCTGGCTGCTCTCGAGGAAGACGATCCGGTCGCCGGTCTTGCCGATGTCCTCGAGATCCCAAAGGCGATTGCGCAGGTTCGAGACGCGGCGCAGGCCCTGCGGGATCCCTGCGCTCCAGAGCTCGAAGCCATGGATGCCGTCGTCGGCGAGGAACCAGGCGCGCCCGCCGAGCAGATTCAGGAACGGCCGCGGATACGGCGGTTGCCGGAACGGGTCCCGCGGGGCGAAGGCCGTGACGGGGCGGGTGCCCGCGGCGGTGCCGTCGCTCGTCCAGACCTCCAGGCCGTTCGCCTCGGCGATGAAGAAGGCGCGGCCGGCGTCGGCGGCGAGGTCGCGCGCCCCGGGCGCCGTCGCGAGCCGCCGCAGGGTCCTGCCGTCCGCCACCCAGAGGGCGGCCGGCTCGCCGGGCACGTTCACGATCAGGAAGGCCCGGTCGCCGGTGGCGGCGAGCCTCTCGATGCCGGCGCTCGCCGGGCCGGGGACGATCTCGCCGGCCGGCCCCGTGCCCGCCAGGGAGCCGTCGCTCGCCCAGAGCTCGCATCCCAGCTCGGCCGTGCAGGCGGTGAAGTAGAGGAGCCCGCCCTGGATCGAGGCGGCGGTCAGCGGCTCCGAGTCTGGCTCGCTCGGAACCGGGAGGCTCTCCGTGAGCGGGAAGGTCCCCGCCGGCGTGCCGTCGGTGCGCCAGATCGCCGTCTCGAAGTCGGGGCTCCACGCGCTGACCCGGTAGAAGGCGACGTTCCCGTTCGTTCCCAGGGGCTCGGCGTACCCGCAGCAGAGAGAGCCCAGGGGGCTCGTGCCCTCGGCCGTGCCGTCCGTGATCCAGAGGTCCGCGTTGGAGTCGGCGCGGAAGAAGAGCGAGCGGCTGCCGAGGCGCGTGAAGCCCGAGATGGGATGGGACGTCCGGCTCGAGATGCTTCCCGGAGCGAGATCGGCGACGAGCTGCGCCGGACCGGTCTCGGTATCGGAGAAGGCGAAAGCGAACGCGGGGGAGGCGAGAAGCCAGGCGGAGACGACCAGCCCCGGAAGCCACCGTGGGGAGCGCATGCTAGAAAGGATACAGCACCCAGAGCTCCCGGCCGTGCGCGCCGTCGTTGGCCGAGAAGTAGAGCCCCTCCTCCGTGGCGGTGATCTCCGCGGGCATCGACCACGCCGCTCCCGGCGCGATGTCCTGGACCATTCGGGTGCCCTCGGCGGTGCCGTCGCTCGACCACAGCTCCATGCCGTGCACGGCGTCCCGGGCGCGGAACCAGAGCCGGCCGTCCCAGACCGTCAGGCCCTGGGGTTGGGAGCCGAGCAGGGCGGGCGCGATGTCGAGGAGCTTCGCGGTGCCCTCGGGCGTGCCGTCCGTCCGCCAGAGCGCGGCGTTGTCGAGGAAGAACGCGACGTCCCCCACGACCGTGACCCCGGGGCCGGAGTGGAAGGACTGGCAGTCGTCAGCGCGCGATAGCAGGAGGGTGGTCTCCGTCCCCTGGAAGCCACTGCGAGCGGTTCATGCTCAAGAGGATACAACCTCCCCGCACAAGCCGGCCCCGACCGGTGCGCGGCTCGGGCGTAACGCTTGTATGATGGTCAGGGACGTACCTCGGATCGTTCCTGACGGAGATGCTTATGCCGCGATCGACTGTCTCGATTGCCATCACCGACGAGCTGGCCAGCCAGTTGCCTCCGGACCCGGAGCAACGGCAGGAAGTGCTGGTGCTCGGCCTGCGGGAGTGGCGAATCCGGAAGGCGCTGGACGCCTACAAGCGGGGTGAGGGATCGCTGGGATACGCGGCCCGCCAGGCGGGTGTCTCCCTGCGGGAGATGATCCCTCTCGCCTATGCCCACGGCCTCGTGCCCAAGACCGACGGCGAAGAATCGGGCGAACCCGTCCTGTGACTGTCGTCTCTGACGCGGGTCCTCTCATGGCCCTCGCCAAGATCGGCGCGCTCGATGTTCTCTTCTGCCTCTTCCCCAAGGTCCTTACGCCGCCTGCCGTCCATCACGAGTTGATCACCGAGGGGCTGCGCTTGGCCGCTCCCGACGCGGTCGTGCTCCAGGGCCGCTACGAGTCTGGAGAGTTGGCTGTTGTATCTCCGAGGACCGCTCCTCTGCCGACTCCGGCTCGTCTGGGGCCTGGGGAGGAGGAGAGCATCCTGCTGGCAATCGAGAAGGAAGCTACTTGGCTCCTGATCGACGATCTGGATGCCCGCCGCGCGGCCCTCAGCTCTCTTGCGGCCGCAGGGTCCAAAACCCAGATCAAGGGAACCCTCGGTGTGATTCTGGCGGCCAGGGAGGGTGGAGCTCTCACCAGAGCGGAAGCCATCCAACTCGTCGAAGCTATCCGGAACCGACCCGATATCTGGATCAGCTCCAGCCTTTGCGACCGTGCCTTGGATCTGCTCGAGCGGCAGCAGATCTGACGAGCCGGATCAGGGGGGCCGCATCCTCTCGGAGACCACGGGCCTCTGGTTCCAGCTCTCCCCGGACCGCAGCCGCATCCTGGTCTTCGAGCACCCGGGCCCCAACCCGAGTTGATTGGCGCGGAGCCTGGGCAAGGTATTCAACCCCAACAGCGGGATCAGTCGACGATCTCGAACGCCTCGTTCCGGTGGCCGCGCCGCATCCGGTAGGTGGAGAAGTCGCTACGGTCGATCGTAAAGATCCTGCGGGTGTTCAGGGCCTCGGCGGCTGTGACGAGCGAGGCATCCGCCAGGTCCATGGGGTGATCCGCATAGCGCTCCATCAGCGCGAACGAGCGCTCCAGGGCTGCCTGATCGAGGAACCAGACCGCGACTCCGCCCCGCAGGAGGAACTCCCGCAACCGGATGGCGCCGAGGGTGTCCGGCGGGAGCAGGTGGAAGACCTCGGTCAGCACCGGGACCGTGGTCGAGAGAGGCTCCCGGAGGGTGCGGAGGACCGTCTTGCACCGGCCGTGAAGAGCGTCTCGGGGATCGAAGAGGGCGACGAGCGGACCCGTGTCGATCAGGATCACCGGCCGAGCTTCCTGCGCAGGGCCTCCTGGACGCCTCGGCGGGTCTCCGTCGACGGAGCGATGGCGTATCCACCCGGGCCGAGGTCGAGCTCCTCGTAGATCTCGTACGCCGAACGGCCTACCGGATGGGCGACCTGTTCGCGAAACGCGATCAGGCCCTGCTTGAAAACGGCCGAGATCGAGAGGCCCGTGGTCTGGACCAACTGCTCCAGGATCTTCTCCGTCTCCTCGTCCAGCCTCACGGTCCTCGTCGCCATGGCCTTCCCTCCGTGCGTAATACACATTGTAATACATCTGGAGCCCGCTCGATCGGCGGGCTTGTGAAAGAATTGCGGCAAAGGAGCCTGATCATGCCGGCGACCTTCCGCTCGTCTCTCGCCCCGCTCCTCTTTCTCCTCGCCTCTCCGGCCCTGGCGCAGGCGCCGCCTGCGGAAGAGCCGTACCGGGTCGGCGACCAGGTCACGCGGCCGGAGAAGATCGCCGGCGTGCCTCCGGTCTATACGGAGGAGGCCCGCAAGGCCGGCGTGACCGGCGTCGTGATCCTGGAGGCGATCATCGACGAGCGGGGCGATGTGGTGAACATCCGGGTCCTCAAGGGTCTGCCCAAGGGGCTCGACCAGGCCGCCCTGGATGCGGTCGAGACCTGGAAGTTCAAGCCCGCCACCCTGGAAGGCAAGCCGGTCAAGGTCTACTACACCCTCACCGTGAACTTCACGATGGAGGGCAAGGACGAGGGCACCGCGAAGCTGTTCGCCAAGCTCCTGCAGGAGAACCCGGAGCTCGAGAGCCTGATGCGCAGCCAGCGCCTCCCGGAAGCGCTCGCCTATCTGGAAGGCCGGCCGGCCACTCCCGAGATCCTCGTCGGCCGGTGCGTCGTCCTCGCGGCGTTGCGCCGGTTCGACGAAGCGCTGGCGCAGGCCCGGGCCTATGACGGCCCCGATCCGGACCAGATCCTCCACTTCGTCGCCCTCATCGCCTTGCAGGCCGTGAACGGTCCCCCCTTGAACGAGGAGACCCGCGCCGGGATCCTCGACGCGGGGATCCAGGCCGCGACCGAGGCGCTCGCCCTGCGCAAGGACTACCGGCAGGCCATGCGCACCAAGAGCCGCCTGCTCCGCGAGAAGGCGAAGCTGGCGGTCGATCCGCAGCGCGCGGCGCTGCTCTACGAGGCGGACGAGCTCGATCAGCGGGCCGCCGAGTCGCCGTGAGCTACTCGAAGTAGCCGTTCACATCCACCAGCATGTGGACAGTCTCGGAGTACCCCATTTCGGGAAAGACCGCGAACGCCCGTTCCGGAGCGCCGGAGAGGAACAGCAGCGCATTGTTGGAGCGCGTCTGGTCCGTGGAGAAGCTGATGACGCTGGTGTCCGGCTGCGGCCAGCCGGCTGGAAACAACTTGAGGTATCCGCTGCTCGAAGGGGTCACGGCGGTGATGTTGACCGCGAGAGCGACTGCCGTGGAGGGGATGCCGCACTGGCCGGCGGCCGAGACAGTCCGTACCTGATGCCAATTGAGCGCGGGCCCGCCGTACGGACCGTCCGGGTTCCGGGTGTC
>JBJMGZ010000655.1:0-10497 GCA_045807605.1 Thermoanaerobaculia bacterium
CCCGACCCCTCTCCCACCGCACACCCGGACCCCCGGGAGAGGGGGAGAGCGCTACGTCCAACCTCCTTTCCTTCATTTCCGCCTCAGGAAGGCGGAGCCACCGATGGAGACAACCTTTCCGGAGCCACCCTCCCCTCTCCCGGGGGTCCGGGCGTGCGGTGGGAGAGGGGTCGGGGGTGAGGGCTCGGGTTACAATGCCCTCGACAAGGAGGAGCGCCCCCATGAAAAAGATCGCCGCCGCCGTGCTGGGCCTGTGCGGGCTCGTGTTCGCCGGATGCTTCGACATCGAGCAGACGCTGACGCTGGAGAAGAACCTCTCCGGCAAGGCCGGCTTTGCCATGAAGGTCAACATGGAGCCCATGGTCGGCTTCATGGTGCGCATGCAGCGCGAGATGGAAGGCAAGACCGGCGAGCCCACCGCGGCCGAGCTGGACAAGGCACGCCAGGACTTCCTGGCCTCGAAGAAGCCCGAGACGACCCCGGACTTCGAGAAGGACAGGAAGGAGCTTCAGCAGAAGCTGCCCAAGGGGGTCACCCTCCTCGACAGCTCGTTCAAGGACGAGGGCCTCAAGATCGCCGCCAACTTCCTCTTCGGCTTCGACCACGTCTCCAAGCTGAGCGAGATCCAGTTCCCCAAGAAGCAGGAAGAGGGTGCGGAGCAGCAGGGCCCTCCCGGCGGCGGCAACCCGGTCGAATCGCCGTTCAACGGCCTCAAGGTCGTGGACGAGGGCAGCACGATCCTGGTGACCAGCCCGGCCGCGAACCCGGTGGCCGAGCAGCAGGAGCAGACCGCCCAGATGGATCTCGATCCGGACGCCAAGAAGCAGATGGAGGAGATGTTCAAGGGCCTGCGGGTCGCCTTCAAGATCACCGCCCCGTTCGAGGTCGTGGAGCACAACGCCCACCGCAAGGAGGGCAACACCCTGATCTGGGAGTACGACCTCAAGACCTTCGAGAAGATGAAGCCCGAGGATCTCGCCCAGGGGGTCCGGGTGCGGTACAAGAAGTAGGAAAAGAAGCCCCCTCCTCGATCCTCCCCCGCTTCGCGGGAGAGGACGCCACCTCCGACCCCCTCTCCCGCGAAGCGGGGGAGGGCCGGGGAGGGGGTCCTCACGGCATCAACTCTTCCCCAACCGCCACAGCGCCGCCACCGTCAGCTCGCCGATCCGGTGGAGCTCCTCGATCGTCAGGTACTCGTCCGTGCCGTGGCCGCGGTAGGGCACTCCGGGCCAGGCCGGGCCGAAGTCGATGCCGTCCTTGAAGAGCCTCGCCTGCGTGCCGCCGCCGATCGCGACCGGCCGGCCGGCCTCGCCCGTCACCTCTTCCCAGACGGCGAGGAGGTTCGCGACCAGCTCCCCTTCCGCGGGGACCAGGTGCGGCTGGCCGAATACCTGCACGGCCGGGACGATCTTTCCGCCCTCGCCCCCTCCGAACACCGCGGCCTTCTCCGCGACGCGCTCCTCGATCTGCTTCGCATCGATCCCGAGCGGCACCCGGATGTTGATCCGCGCCGCGGGAGCCCCTTCTTCCTCCATCAGGAAGACCAGGCAGGAAGTCAGCGCGCCCATGACCGGATGGCTGTGGGCGATGCCCAGGCTGCGGCCGTCGGTCTCCAGGCCCACGTTCGTCCCCACGAAGCGGGCGAGGGAGCCCCAGGCGTCCTGGCGCAGGTCGAGCGTCGAGAGGAACGCGGTCAGGTCGCCCAGCGCGTTGTGCCCGCTCTCCGGCTCGGAGGTGTGCCCGCCCTTGCCCTCGGCGGTCAGCTTCAGGAGCTTCCCTTCCTGGCTCACGGTCAGCCGGGCGGAGTGACCGGCGGCCCACCGGGCAGCCAGCTCGTCCAGGTTCTCCCGCGGCCCGTTGCCCACCCACTCCAGCAGCGCCTCTCCCCCCTCGGGGATGATCGAGTTGCCGCTGCCGCCCGACATCTTCACCACCCGCCAGGCGCCGCCCTGCCGCTCCCCCTGCTGGGCGCGGAAGGTGATGAGCCCGTACGCCTTCTGGGCATGGGTCACGGGGTAGTTGGCGTCGATGCCGAGCGTGCGGTCCGGCATGGGCGCGCGCTCCAGGTAGTAGGGGATCTCCTCCCAGCTCGACTCCTCGGCGTTGGCGACGAGCAGCCGCAGCGTCCAGCCGAGCGGCCAGCCCGAATCGCGCAGCGCCGCCATGGAGTAGAGGGTGACGACGATCGGACCCTTGTCGTCCTCCGTGCCGCGGCCGACGATGCGGCCGTTCACGATCTTCCCCTCCCAGGGCGGCGAGGACCAGTGCTGGCCCTGGACGTCCTGGACGTCGCCATGGGTCAGGACGGCCAGGATCGGCTTCGGGCCGGGCAGCGTGATCTCCTCGACCCGGCCGTCGAAGGGCTTGAACTGAAGCCCGAGCCTCTTCGCCTTTGCTTCCAGCCACTTGCGCTGCCTGCCGAACTCGGGAGCGTCCCAGTTCGTGCGCCCCTCCTCGGCATACGTCCGGAAGCGGACCATCTCTTGCAAGTCGGTGACGATGCTGTCGCCGTACCGCGCCACGAGGTAGCGCCGCAGCAGGCAGGAGGCCAGGGATGAGGATTCGGACGCAACCGGTTTTCCAGGCTCCAGGGACTCCACCCGGGAGGCCAGGGCGGCGTCCCCGGCCTTCTTCGCCGAGGAGGCCACGGCCTGGCGGAAGGCGCGGAAGCCCTTCGGTCCGCTGTGCTCGGACAGCATGGTCACGGCGCGGGCGCCGGCCTGGAGATGGTTCCCCAGGCGCTGGCACTCCGATCCCCCGGGCAGCTCCTGCGCCCGGACGGAGGACACCATGGAGAACAAGAGCGTGAGAACGGCGCCGGTGATCGTCTTGATGGTCATGGGGGTCTTTTACCATACGGGCGTGAGCCTGGCGTCGCCGATCCGGATCACCGGCCGGGTCGTGGAGGCCCGGGAGCCGGTCGCGGGAGCCCGCGTCGAGCTCTACCCGGCCGCTCCGGCCTATGCGGACGCCCTCCGGCAGCTCGCCGGAGACCCTCCCCTGCCCCTCCAGTCCACGCAGACCGCCGCGGACGGCACGTTCGAGCTGCTCGCTCCGGAGGCCGGCGCCTGGCGGGTGGTCGTGCAGGCGAAGGATCGCCTTGCCCTGGAGCATCGGGTCGCCGCCGCGGACGCGGTCTCCCTCCCCCCGGCGGAGCTGCTGCGGCCTTCCACGGTCTCCATCCAGGCGCTCGGACCCGACGGCCGGCCGCTCGCCGGGCTCCCGCTCCGGGTCGCTCCCCCCATGGACGGCGCCGCCTGGGAGCGGTCGGGCTGGCAATCCGCGGAGCGCCGGGGCGTCACCGGGCCCGACGGCAGGCTGGTCCTCCCGCGCTCGAAGCTGGAGCCGCTGAACGTCTACGTCACGGATCCGCTCTATCTGGGGCAGGTGGCTTCCGAAGCCCACGGCGACGCGGTGACCGTGCGTCCCGAGCCCCGTCCCCGGACGGTCGAAGTGCTCGGCGCGCAGGGGGAGCCGGTGGCCGGAGCGCTCTTCCGCTGGGGGTCCTGGCCGGTGGGCGTCACGGGTCCCGACGGGCGGCTGAGCGTGAGCCTCCCGGCCGACGGCGACCTGCCGCTCCTCGTGGAGGGTCCGGCCGGAGAGCGCGCGCAGGTGGAGCCGGGGGTGGAGCCCGTCGCGGGAGTCCTGGTCGTCCGGCTCGTTTCGCCGGAGGCGGCCAACCGGATGGCCAGCGTCCCGGAGAGCTATGCATCGCCGCTGCGCCCGTCGATGACCGCGCGCACCTGCTCGGCCAGCTGCGACGCGCGCGCCAGCAGCGCATCCGCCCGTTGTTGCAGCTCCTCGCGGAACGCCGCGTCCTTGATGCCGCCCAGGTTGATGGCGACGTTGCGGTACGCCCCGTAGCTCGCGGCCTCCAGCGCCTTCGCCCCCACCTCCACGTCCGAGCGCGAGGAGTACTGGCCGTAGCGCGCGATCTCGAGCAGCGGCTCCCACGCCTCGTCGGCCAGCTCCATGGTGCGCAGCGGCACGCGCGTGGCCTTCTTCAGCCCCTCCTGCATGGCCGCGCGGCGCGCGTCCACTTCCTCGGGCGTGCTCTTCGGCATGCCGAGCGCCGTCATGTAGTCCTCGAACGCCGCGCTGTCGCGGTCCACGGCCTGGATCAGCTCGTCCTGGATGCGGACGAGCGGCGGGATGTGAGCGCGCAGGTGCGGCTCCAGGTGCTCGTACTTGCGCCGCCCGTACGTCAGCCATCCCACCATGGCGCCGAGCGCCGCGCCGAGCGCACCCAGGAGGGCGGCGACCGAGCCGCCGCCGGGCGCGGACGTGCGCGCGCCCACCGCCTCCACGAAGCGCCGCACGCTGAGCTGCACGAGCGGTCCGTCGCCGTCGCGCTCGATCATGGACTCGATGATCTTCTCCTCGGGCTTGAAAGGGTGCAGCGACGACAGCCCGAGGCGGTCGACGGCGAGGCGGATCTTCTGGCGCTCGTCGAGGATGAACAGGTTCTCCCGCCCGATGTAGTAGTCGGCCGCCATGAGGATGGCCTCGAGCGGCACGAGCCCGACGATCTCGCTGCCGGCCACGCCCACGTTCATCTCGCGCGCGCCCTCGCGCACGGCCTCGAACACCGCGTGAAGCGGCGTGATGCGATAGTTGTCGAGATTGATCGAGACCTGCGCGAGATCGAACTGCTCCAGGCGCCAGCCGAGCGCCTTCACCGCCTTGAAGCGGCCGGGCTGCTGCACCTCCTTGCCATCCGGACCCTTGACGACGCGCCCCTGCTCGCGGATGTCGAGCGCGAGGCGGTGCGCCTGGTTGCTGGTGCCCAGGATGTTGACGTTGTAGGCGATCAGGAAGAAGCGCGCGCCGGTGACGGTGGCGCCGGAGCGGGCATGGAACTGCGCCGCGCCGAAGTCGGGCTGCCACTCGGGCTGCGCGATGCGCCGCGCGAGCCCCTCGTACTCGCCGCTGCGGATGTCGCGCAGCGCGCGCCGGTGTTGCCGCGGCTGGGCCTCCTCATAGAGGTAGACCGGCACGCCCAGCTCCTCCGCCACCCGCCGGCCGAACTGCCGCGACAGCTCGACGCACTCCTCCATGGTGACGCCGCTCACCGGGATGAACGGCACCACGTCCACGGCGCCCAGCCGCGGGTGCTCGCCCCTGTGCTTCGTCATGTCGATCAGCCGGTACGCGGTGGCGGCCGCCTGGAACGCCGCCTCCACCATGTGCTCCGGCTCGCCCACGAACGTGATCACGGTGCGGTTCGTCGATTCGCCCGGATCCACGTCGAGCAGCTTCACGCCCGCGCAGTCGCGGATGCTCTGCGCGATGGCGTCGATCACCGACCGGTCGCGTCCCTCCGAGAAATTTGGAACGCACTCCACGATCCGCATCATGTCTCCTGGCTCCCGTACACTTCGCCGTGCTTGATCATGGGGGATCTTTTACCATAGCGGATCACCGGCCAGGCCGAGCCGGGAGCCGAAGCGGTCCTGGATCTTCAGTATCAATCCAGCACTACAACCACCTGGCGACCGGCCCGCACCTTCGCCGGGGAGGTGGTCCCCACCAGGGAAACCGTGTAGTCCCCCTCCGGGAGACCGTGGAGCTCGATCGGGACGCCGGGCGCAAGGGTCGGGGGTACTCCCAGCCGGGTGAGCAGCCAGCTCACGTCCCAGCCTTGGGAGGACAGGATGCGCGGGGAGCCGGTGCGCGAGGCGCTCTCCACCCTCACCGCTCCTCCCGGGCGCGCGAGGAGCGTCATCGTCTCCTGGACTTCGGACCAGCCCTTCCACTCGCCCAGGCTCCACGTTCCATTGGCCAGCGCCGCAAAACGAACCCTTACGGGCAGAGGATGCTCGATGCGTGCGGCAACCCGGCCGTCAAGCCCCGCGGTCAGGAGACGCTGCCCTTTCCCTTCTTCCTCCAGGAACACGAACGCCCCGGCAACAGGAACCCCTTCTGCGTCCAGGACCAGGATCCGGATTTCCGGGTCCTGCCGCTCGCCGAGAACCAGCCGGAGCAGGTCGCCGGGCCGATCCGGGACGACTTCGGTATCCGCCACCGGGCTTGCGAGCTCGTCGCGCTCCGCCTGGATCGAGTGCTTTCCCGGCGCCGCTCCGGTCAGCACGAATGAGCCGTCCGCGCCGGTGAAGGCGACCGCGCCGGTTCCAAGGTCGCGCACGCGCGCTCCCTCGGCGGGCCGGTTTTCCGGGTCCAGGACGATCCCGGCCAGAGCTCCTCCGGGAAAGGTGAGGATCGCCTCGTATTCGGAACCGGCCGGCAACGCGGGAACCTCGACGCTCCTGGGCTCGCCGAGAGAACCGGAGACCGGCACCCAGGAGACCTGCCATCCGCCCGGCGTCAGCTCGTCGGTGAAGAAGGATCCGTCCTGGGCGACTGCGACCTCCACCTGCGGCCGGCCCTGGCCCAACACCTGCTGCTGCCGCAGACCGCCCGGCGAAATGACATCGGTGATCCGGCCAGGGGATTGGGGAGCTGGCGCCATCCAGACGAGGGTGCCGGGACCGGCGGGGCGCCCCCCGACGACGACGGTTCCGCGCACCCGGACCGCGCTGTCCGAGCACTCGGCCTCGACCTCTTCCTCTGCGGGAGGAACCGTCACGTCGCGCTCACAAAGGAGGGTCTGTCCGCGCTGGACGGTGACCCGGAGCTGACCCGGGGGGACATTGCGGAAGACCGCCGCTCCCTCGCTCACCGGCGCCGAAAGCATGTCCATCTCCAGCCAGTCGCCCCGCAGATCCGCGCGGGCCACCGCTCCCTCGTCCGGCTCGCCGGTGAACAGGACCCGCAGGGTGGCGCCGCGGACCAAGGGCACCTCTCCGACGTCGAGCAGGGCGCCCCCCGTCTCCGCGGGCGGGATGGCCTGATACGCCCGGGCGAAGCCCGCAGCGTCGATGCGGAGCTGCAACGGGCTGTTCGGTGCACCGGTCAGCCGGAAGCTTCCATCGGCAGCGCTGGTGGCCTGGAGCAGGTCGCGGTCGGCCCAGGCCATCAGCGAGCCGGACTCGGAGGGCCGGGGCAGCCAGACCCGTGCACCGGCCACGGGCCCGCCGTTGTCGGCGGAGGTGATGCGGCCGACGATCTCCACCCCCGGCGGAGCGCGCAAAGCCCCAAGGTCCCGGACCTCGCCGGGGAGGCCCGCCTCCAAGGTCACGCGCAGCTCCCGGGTGGCCGGCGAGGAGAGGGTCAGCTCCGCCCCCACCCCGGGCGGGAGGTCGAGCTCGAACCCACCTCCGGGTTGCAGCGACATGGATGAGGAGAGGCTTCCGCGGCGAAGCACGGCGAGCCCTTCGTCCACGGGCGAGCCCTCGGGACCGAGCAGGCGCCCGGTGACGGTGAAGGCGCGCGTCATCTCGATGCGTTGCGAGGATGGCAGGGGCGGCTCGATGCGGCTCTGCCAGGGAAGGTACCGGGAGGCGCGTACGGAAAGGTCGAGGGCTGCCTCAGGGTCGACCTCCGGGAGCACCGCCAGCCCCTTCCTGTCCGTGTATGCGGACGAACCCATCCCCCCTCCGACAAGCGCCGCGGCAACAGGAGCCCCGAGGTCGTCGCTGACGGCGAGGCGCAGCGGCTTGCCACGGCGCAGGCGTGCCGTTCCGAGGTCGGTCCTGCCTTCCTTCAGGTCGAGGCGCGAGCGATAGGGCGCAAACCCCCGGGCCTGCGCAAGCAGCGCGGTAGCCCCCACGGGGAGACCGGCCACCTTCCAGGTGCCGTCGCCCGCGGTCTCCACGGCCGTGCGCGTCAGCCCGGCCACATCCGGCGTGACCCAGCTCTCGAAGTGCACTTTCGCGCCCGCGACGGGTTGACCGTCCTCATCCGTGAACCGGCCGGTCAGGGCCGCGCCGGAGCGCAGCTTCACCTGCCTGGGAAAATCGCTCGGCCGCCCGCGCAGAATCGCAGGAGCGTGATCGGGGGCTCGGAGGATCGCGACGACCTCCTCGGCATCGGGCAATCCCGGGGCTGAGATCCTCCCCTGTTCAGCGCGGTGGAATGCCCAGGCTCCCGGTCCTCCGCGCCGACCTTGAGCGCCCTCGAGAACCCGCATCCAGGAACCCTCCAGCGGCTGGCCATCCTGTCCGGTGACCAGCAGATCCACGTCGGGGGCTGGAACCGGTGCCAGAGTGAGAGAGGTCTGTCCGCGTGGAAGGTCGATCCACCAGGTGCCTTTGCCCTTCCCCGCCAGCCTCAATCGCCACGGCTGCCCCGGCTCCAGAGGAAGGGCAAGCCGGCCATCCCGCGGCACGGGCCAGCTCGGCATCAGGCCTTCCGGTACCTCCTCCCACATCTGGAGAGGTCCGGCGATGACACGGGCACCCGCAAGAGCTTGCGCGCCCGGGACATGAACCTGGAGCCGTGCTCTGTCCGCGATCAGCCGCTGTCGGCCGATCCGGTCCACCTCGATCCGGCGGGGGGCGGCGCCATCGGACCAGGCCCAGGCAGAGCTCACGTCTTCGCGGCGCTCCTGGGACAGGAGAGGAGCGGCCTGCAGCGCCTCGACGGTGCCGTCGCGGTACACCAGGCGCCACTGCTCTCCCGGAGCCGAAGGCAGGGAGGACGAGAGGAGCAGCCAAAGGAAGAGAAAGGCGTTCACTCCGGCAACGTGGTGACGACCAGCCGCGAGGGGGACGGCGGGGCCGACGCTGCGTACTCCTTCAGCAGGTAAGCGATCCGCTTGCTCTGGACATCGGCCCTCAGGTGCCAGTGCGGTGAGGGCCCGGTAAACGGCAAGACGTGGGAGGCTACCTGGCCATCGCGCCGCAGGATCTTGACCTGCCAGTTGGTCTTGCCGTTGGCTACCTGCCGTATGAGAAGACCCGCTCCCCGAGGAAGCGCGATGATGTCATCGAGCACCCGGCGCTGGTTGATCCAGGCGGATCGCGGCTCCAGGCTGGCGGAGAGCAACATCATCTGCTCGTCGCTGAGGCCGCATTCGGCGTCGAAGCCGACCGCGCGCGCCTCCCAGGACCTCAGCAGCTTTCCGGTACGGTCGTAGAGGAAGATGCCCGGCTCGACTCCGGGGACGACGAGAAAGGATCCGTCGCCGAGGAACCGGACCGCGCCGGTCTCGAAGGCGCCGCAGGCATCCATCGGACGGGCGCCCGGTCCCGCGACCGAAAAGAGCACTGGCTTGAGATCGGCGAGATTCTTGTCGAGCGAGCCGATCCAGGCGATGGCCCCATCGGGAGCGAACCGCCCGCGCTCTTCCTTGCGGGCGCCCAGGACCACGAGCCGATCCTCAAACACGTCGAGATCGACGACCGTGTACAGCGGAACCGCCTGGAGCTCTCCGGCCGGAAGCTTCCGCCAGGCCACCGTGTGGGCCGGAGCTCCCACCGCGAGATAGCGCGAGGAGGCACCGATCCGGGCGGCAGCCCAAAGGCTTTTCCCGGACGGGACGAGGATCTCCCGCTCACCCCACTCCGGCTCGAACCGGAGACGCAGAGCACCGCTCTTGCCCGCAGCCAGGAAGAGGGAATCTGCGGACGCCCACCGCAGATCGGAAATGATGCCCAGCGCTTTGGGAAGGGGACGGTCAGAGAGAATCCTGGTGCCGCTGTCGGGCGCAGCGAACGCGAGACCCGTGGCGAGCAGGAGAGCGGCACCTGTAACGGATCGGCGCATCAGCAAGGCACTTCAATAGTTCTGATGGTCGATTCCACAGCCAGAGCCTGGGCTACCATAGCAGTAGTCGCCGTCGCCATCGTTCCAGCAGTATGTGCAGCCATTGCCGGTGGCGCCGCAATACGTGCCGTACTCGTAACTGCTCACGATCCGTGAGGTATAGTACGTATTGCAATGGTCGTAATTGGCTTGCGCCAACTCGCTCCTGCCTGCCACCAGTATCGCGACCCCGATAAGGCACATCCGGAACAAGCTTTTCATGCTTATCCTCCTAATTAAGATGCAAGACTACAGACTCTTGAGGGGCCGGTCAAGGCGGACGGCGACGAGACCCTAAGAATGTGGATGAAGCTGCGCTCGTACATCGGAAGCCGCTTCTGGGGGCGCACCTTCGCGGAAGGGAGCCTGCGGACCTGGATGCATGAAGAGGTCGTCCGCGAGTACATCCGCCACGGCCTCTTCGCAGCTTCGCTGCCTAGAGCCCGGCGGAAGCCGGGCTCTCTACGTTTGCCGGGTCTCTCTGGAGAGGCTCGCTTGACCCTGTAAACGAAGGGGGTGTACGCTTGATGAGCACCGCAAGCACGGGCAGGAAAGGCTGAGATCATGGTCAAGAAGTCACATCATGTAGTCCCGAATCCTGATGGCGGTTGGAGCGTCAAGGTAGGTGGGTCTGTCCGTGCCTCAAAACGCTTTGACACGCAGGGCGAAGCTGTCTCCTGGGCCAGGATGGTCAGCCGCAACCAGCATTCAGAGCTCGTGATTCATAAAAGGGATGGAACGATCTACCGGAAGGACTCTTACGGACAAGATCCTCACCCGCCGAGAGACCGCAATTGAGGGCGGGGGACACTGCTGTACATAGTAGATCCAAGACAGAGTTTGACTCCAACG
>JBJMGZ010000656.1:0-13607 GCA_045807605.1 Thermoanaerobaculia bacterium
CCATGGGCGACGAAGATGGCGTTGCCCAGGCCGCCGAGGTTGCCGGCGCGCATCACGATGCCGTCGGCGCTGGCCCGCACGGGCTGGCCCGGGGCCGCGGCGATGTCCACGCCCTGGTGGTTGCCGTGGCCGTGGGTCAGAGGATCGCTGCGCGAGCCGAAGCCGCTGGTGAAGATGCCCTTGACCGGCGTGATGGCCGGCGTCTGGGAGATCCAGCGCGCCCGCTGGTGGAGCCTGGCCTCGACCACCTTCAGGGTGCCGTCGATCTGTTGGAGGCGGCCCTGCATGGCGGGCAGGTCCTCCAGGCCGATCTCGTCCACCGGCGTGCCGCCGCCGATGCCCGCCTCGGCTCCGTCGCCGAGGGTCGCGATCCCGGCTACGATGGCGAGCTGGCGGGTGCGGTCCTCATAGGAGGTGAGCTGATCCTGCAGCTTGCGGATGCTCGACTCGAACTCCTGGTTGACCCCGCGGAGCTTCTCGTTCTCGCCCTGGAGGCGGGCGATCTCGACGGGATCGGCCTTGGTGGAGAAGTGGGACCAGATGAAGAAGGCTGCGGTGAGAGTGACCAGGAGCAGAGCGCCGGTGACGAGCCCGATCTGAAGGTTCGTTACCCGCCACTTGCGCAGCTTGGCATGGGCGTGCGGGACGAAGATGACCGTGTGGTGCTGTCTAGGCATGGGCAACTTTACAAGAGCCGTTTCACTGCAACGTACCCGGAACCACGGGAGCTCAGGAACAGGGCGAACCTTAGGTGAATCCGTATTCTAAGGGGCCGGAGGGGAATGTCAAGAGGAAATTGAAATATGGTGGAGAAGCATGTTTGTGACGGGAAGAAACGGTTCCTGGCGCAGATGAGGAAGTTCTTACAAGCCCCGGGGGCGCGTTGCCCCTTTCTATGTGCACTTAGCTATTTGTCTTCCACGGCGGGCCTGCCCGATACTCTATGGTTCCCCGGCATCACTCGATCGTCACGGCAGCCTCCGGCGCCCCGGCGGTCACCGTTGCGCCTTGCCAGCGTTGGCCGTCCGGCGTCTCCACCTGGACGGTCCAGCTCCCGGGTGGCACCCCTTCGACCACCGCTTTGCCCCCGGCGAGCGGCCATTGCTGGACGACGGTTCCGCCCGGAGCGATCGTCCAGAACGGCTGCCCGTCCTGGCCCAGCAGGCGGACCGTCCCGATGAGGTCCGAGGAGAGGAGCGCCGGGACGCGCACGTTCAGCCGCCCGGCCGGCGGCAGGGTCACCGCGAGGGGCTCTTCCGACGGGACCATCAGATTCGCAGTGACCGAGGCTCCGCCGTCGGCGCCGACGAGCAGGGTCCAGGCGCCCGGCGGGAGCGTGGACAGCTCGACAACACCCTCGACCCCGCGCGGCGTAAAGGTCTGCGCGAGCGTGCCGTGAACCTGGACGTGCACTCGCGCCGGGATCTCTCCCGAGGCGAGCCGGACGCGAATCCTGACGCCCTGCGCCGGTTGGAGCCGGATCTCCAGGTCGTCGAGCGTCTGCCCGCCGGCGACCTGAACCTCCTGCTCGGCCGTGAGGAATCCCTCGGCGTTCGCCTGGAGGCGATAGCGGTTCGGCTGCACCCGGTGGACCACGAAGCGGCCGTCGCTCTTCGTGGCCGCGGTGACCAGGTACTCCGGACCCTCGACCGGCCGCAGCGAGAGCATGGCATTCGGGATCGCCTCGCCGTCGGCCGCGCTCGCCACCAGTCCGCCGATCGTGGCGCCCTGGAGGCGGATGACCAGCTCCCGGTCCTGCTGAAGGTCGACCTGGTCGTTGTGCACGATCATGTTCCGGGCATGGCGCAACCCGATGCGATAGGTCTCCGGCGCGAGGTCGTCGAAGCGCACCCGCCCCTCGTAGTCGGTCATGGCGGTGCGCTCGGCCGTGGTCCGCTGGCCGCGCACGGAGACCCGGGCGCCGGGGAGCGGCTCCTCTTCGTAGAGCACCTGAACGGTGAGCGCCAGGCGCTTCTCGAACTCCAGGTCGCGCGTCAGCTCCCGGTCGGACCGGCGGATCGCGACGCGGGTCTTCGCCTGCCGCTGGTCGTCCCAGAGCCTGGCCGTCACCGTCCAGTCCCCGGGAGCGAGGGAGCGGACCTCGTAGCGGCCCCGTCCATCGGTCCACGCGGGCAGCGTCACTCCGCTGTCGCCGCGCGCCTCGACCTCCACCTGCGGCAGATCCTCCGCGGGGAGCCCGAGGATGCTGCCGGAGAGCACGGCCCCTCGATCGAGCACGATTTCGAGGTTGGAGACCGGTTCGCTGGCGACCGCTAGCGTTCCCGGGCGCTCGGTCTCGGCGAATCCGTCGGCTCCGGCCTGCAAGCGGTAGTTGCCCGCAACTACCGCGGAGAGGCGGAAGCGGCCGTCCTCGCCGGTGACGTCCTGATACTGCCTCGGATCGAAGCGGTACTCGGGGCTGATCTCCACCTTGGCGCCCGGCACGGGCTTGCCGGTTTCATCAATGACGCGCCCCGCGACCTCGACCCCGGGTTCGAACGTCAGGTCCAGCACGTTGATCCCCGGCTGGATCTCGAACGGCTTCGCCACCCGGCCGTGGCTCGGATGGAGGAAGATCACCTCCTGCTTGCCGAGCTCCGCGCCTTCGAGCCAGTACAGGCCGTCGTCGTTCGTGGCAGCCGCGGCGCCGCTGACCCCGACGCGGACCGCCGGCACCGGCTCGCCGGCCGCGGTGGTGACCCGCCCCTGGAGGAGCGCTCCGCGTTCCAGGACCAGCCGCAGCTCTCCGGCGCGCGGCAGCTCGACGGCCACGCCCTCCAGGGGCACGAAGGCCGGCGCGCTCGCGCCGACTTGCGCGGTTCCAGCAGGGAGGCCGCGCAGCTCGAACCGCCCCTCGCCGTCCGCCCGCGTGCTGCGGAGGATCGGCTCGCCGACCGGGCGGTCCGGCTCCTCGGGCAGGAACGCCTGCCAATCCAGATCGACGTGCGCTCCGGGTACCGGCTCGCCGGCCTCGTCCACGACGCGGCCGAGCAGGACCGCCTCGGTCTCCAGCCGGATCACGACCGGCTTCTCCGTGGGAGGACGGACCGCGCGGACCTGCGCGATCAGATACCCGGGGGCCCGGACAACCACATGGACTGGAACCCCCTGGGCCAGATCCTCGATGGAGAAGCATCCGTCCGTGGCAACGGCCGCGATGGGCTTGCGGTTCTTGAGCGCGCGGTCCATCTCGTTGGGGCCGGCCGGCCGATCCAGGAGGAAGACCTCGCCGCCGGGCACGGCCTGGCCGTGCGGGTCGATCACGCGGCCGGTCAGGGTGGCGCCGGGGCGGAGGGTCACGACGCCCAGATCCGCGGGTCCGGTCCCGGGAGGAATCCGGAGCGCCGGCAGGACCACGGGGGCATATCCCTTCCGCCGGACCGTGAGCTCCACCTCGGCGGCGGGCAGCTCGGGGAGCGAGAAGACGCCCTTGGCATCGCTCTGGACCGGCGCTCCGATCGCGGCCGAGCTGTCCGAAAAGCCGGGACGGAGGGCAGGGCGCACAGCCGCCTCGGCCCCGGAGACCGGCTTGCCTGCGGGGTCCTGAACCTTGCCGCGGGCGGCTCGGGCCGGGGCCAGCACCAGCGTCAGGTCGCGGGGTTGCGCCGCGGCGTCGCCCACCGTGGCGAGTTGGGCTGTGGGGAAGGCTGCGGCCCGGGAGGCGCGGATCTCATAGACCTGCCCGGGCCGCACTCGGCGGAGCTCGAAGCGGCCCTGGTCATCCGTCACGACCCGGTCCGTCACCGGATCCGAGGAGGAGAAGGCCCGTCCTCCCAAAGCCCCCTGAGAGATGGCGAGGACCGCAGCGCCGGCCAGGGGGCGGCCCTGCGGGTCCATCACCTTGCCGCGGAGCCTGCCGGCGCGCTCCAGGACGAGAGTCCCCGTCCTGCGGCTCACGAGCTGGGGCCGGGCCATGAGGACCTTCTTGAGCAGGTAGCCGGGGGCGAGCACCTCGAGATCGAAGCGCCGGCGGCCTGGAGCCGTCACCTCGAACCGCCCCTCGGCGTCCGTCTGCACGAACGCGCAGAGATCCGCCGACGGCCAGACCAGCGCGCCGGGAATCGGCTTGCGGCTGCCCGCGTCGATCACCTGTCCGGAGAGCACCAGCGGCTCCGGTTGCAGAACGGCCGATAAGCCGGATTGAGCGGCGAGAAGCCAGATCAGGAAGCAAAACCGGCGCATGCGTGCTCCAGGACGGAAGGTCCGGAGGGCCGGCGGCCGGCCCTCCGGCAGGTGCTGTCGAGATCAGATCTCGCAGTTGAGCTCGGTCTCCGCATCGCAGGTGTCCGTGCCGTTGCTGCCCTCGGCATAGTCGGTCCCCGCGTCGCCGGTGAGACTGTCGTCGTCCCCCTCGCCATAGAGGCCGTCATTCCCGTTGCCGCCGACGATGATGTCGTTGCCGAGGTTCCCGGTCATGGTGTCCTTGTCGTCGCCGCCGTCGATCAGGTCGGCGCCTGTCCAGCCGCTCGAGTAGTCGTCATAGGTCCCGGAGGAGCCCGCGTAGATCTCGTCGTCCCCGATGTCGCCATAGATCCCGTCGGGGCCCCCTTCGCCGTAGAGGCAATCGTTGCCGCCGTAGCCGTAGATCAGGTCGCCTCCATCGCCGCCGTAGATGCAGTCCACCCCCGAGCCCCCGGTCAAATAGTCATCCCCGGAGGTCCCGATGACCGTGTTGGCGCAGGTGCACGTGGCCCAGGCCGCCGGCGCGAGGGCGAGGGCTCCGGCCAGAACGAACGAGGACAGGAATCCGCTTTTCATACTCTTCCTCCTTTGCGAGGTTGCTTGAACGAAGGTAACACAACCCGGCGGAGAAATATAGCCGTCAAGCTATTAGAAGAGGTGCGGAAGGCGGGCGGTGGAACGCGACGTGCAAAACTTCGCGCCGCCATGGTATCCACGAGGCGAAGACTGATCCTCGGCGTGCTTGCCGTTCTCCTTGGGGTCTTCCTCTACCGCGTGTTCGCCGTCTATACCGTGCGTTCCGGCGAGTGCCGTCCGCGGCCGGTCGATCCGAGCCTTCGCCTGCTGACGCGCGACGAGCACGGCAAGCTCGTCAGCTTTCCGGAGCGGATCGGCTTCCCGCCGCAGCGCCGGCCTCTCGTCGTGATGACCTACAACATCGCGGGCCACGACGAGCTGATCGACGGCGATCATGTGCGGCACATCGCCGAGACGATCCGGCGCATCCGCCCGGACATCGTGGCTTTGCAGGAGGTCCATCGCGGGACGTGGCAGGCGCGCTTCCGCGATCAGCTCGCGGAGCTGGAGTCGAGCACCGGTCTCCACGGAACCTTCGCCCCGAGCTATGTCCGGTGGGGCGGCGCCTACGGCAACGCGATCCTCACCCGCGGCCAGCTCGTGCGGGCGCAGGTGCACCCGCTGCCGTGCATTGGAGAGCCGCGGGCCCTCCTCGAGGCGACGATCCGCATCGACGGGGCCACGATCAGCTTCTACGTCACGCACCTGACGACCTGGGGCCGTCTCAACTCGGCGATTCGTGCGGAACAGTTGCGCTGCCTCGCGCGGGAGGTCCGCACCAGCCGCTATCCCTACATCCTCGCCGGCGACTTGAACACGGGACCGGACTCACCGGAGATGGAGGCGTTCCGCCGCGAGAACGCCGCGCAGCTCGCATCGCAGGCGATTGGGCCGACGTTTCCTCGCTGGCACGAGCAGATCGATTACATCTTCGCCGACCACGGCTGGCAGGTCCGCGCCTCGCGCGCCTGGCCGATCGAGGTCTCGGACCACCTGCCCGTGACGGCAGAGCTGATGTGGGAGCGGGTTACTTCTCTTCCTGCGACCGCCGAGTGACGGATCGGGCTGTCCTCTTCCTTCCCGCGGCTCTCTCCGCGGCGGACACATCCTTCCAGCGGACGACGGCATCCTGAGACGCGAGATGCACGTGCACGGCGGCTCCCAAGGCCATGGCCACCTTGGTCATGGTCTCCAGGGTAAAGTTGGCGTTGCCGCCGAGCAGCTTGGTGATGTACGCCCTTGATGTGCCCAGCCGCCGCGCCAGCTCGGCGCGGGAAACTCCCTGCTTATGCATGAGCACGCAGACATCTTCGGTGAACTCGACAATCGGGCCATTGACCCAGTAATCGACGGTCTGCCGGGCCTCTTTGAACATCCGGTCGTAACGTTCAAGGTTCTCTTTCAAGGATGATGAGCTCATTCCGAAACTTGGCCTCCCGATAGAGCCGGAGCAGGAACCGCGCCGACTCGATTTTGATCTGCGGTGTCGTCTCTGCTTTGCTGAAAGCAGAGGTGCAGACGATCCGGAAGTTGGAGTCGTAGAAATAGACGACCCGCAGCTTCCGCCCCTTTGGCTGCCTGCGCAGCTCGAAGATCCCTCCCCCAAGGGGTTTCGAGATCTCGGAGTTGTGCACCGGCGGACCGCTCCCCGGCAGGACCACCTCGAGCAGTTGGAACATCGCTCGTTTTGCGGCTTGGTAGTTCGGCGCCAGAGCTTCGAGAAAGTCCAGTACCTGGCAGTGCCCCCGGTGATCCACGACCGCCAGGACCTCCCAGCGATCCCGCGCGATGCGGAGAAGCTTCATGTTAACTCTCCTGTTAACGGACCGTCAAGGGAAAAGGGCCTCACCACGTCACCCTCCGGTCCAGGCTCCGGTATTGGATGGCCTCGGCAAGGTGCGGCGCCCGGATGGGGCCGCTGCCGGCGAGGTCGGCGATGGTGCGGGCGACCTTGAGGATGCGGTCGAGGGCTCGGGCCGAGAGGCCGAGCTTGTCGAAGGCAGCGTCGAGGAGCGCCCGGCCCGCCGGCTCCAGGACGCAGTAGCGGCGCAGCGACTCGGGACCCATGCTGGCGTTGACCGGGGTGGAGGAGGTGGCACCGAAGCGCTCGAGCTGGAGCGAGCGCGCCGCCGTCACCCGCCGGGCGATAGCCTCCGAGGATTCGCCCGCCGAGCTGCGCAGCTCCTTGAGCGTCACGGCCGGGACCTCGACGTGCAGGTCGATGCGGTCGAGCAGCGGGCCTGATACCTTTCCCCGGTAGCGCTCGACGAGCTGCGGCAGGCACCGGCAGTCGTAGCGGGGGTCTCCCAGGTGGCCGCAGGGGCAGGGGTTCATCGCGGCGAGCAGGGAGAAGCGGGCCGGGAACTGGAGGCGGGCTCGCGCCCGGACCACGGTGACGAAGCCCTCCTCCAAGGGCTGGCGCAGGGCTTCCAGGGTGTCGCGCCGGAACTCCGGCACCTCGTCGAGGAAGAGGACGCCGTTGTGCGCCAGGCTCGCCTCCCCCGGACGCGGGCTGCTGCCGCCGCCGATCAGGCCCGCCGTGCTCGTGCCCGTGTGGGGCGAGCGGAACGGGCGGCGCCGGATCAGACCCGCCGGCGGCTCGTCGGCGACCAGGGAGTGGATCTTGGTCACCGCGATCGACTCGGCGAGCGTGAGCGGCGGCAGGATGCCCGGCAGGCGCCTTGCCAACATGGTCTTTCCAGACCCGGGAGGGCCGATGAGCAAGAGGTTGTGCCCCCCGGCCGCCGCGACCTCCAGCGCGCGGCGGGCCATCTCCTGGCCGCGGACCTCCGAGAGGTCGGGCACGGGCTCCGGCACATCGAGCGGCAGCGCGCCCGGATCGAGGGCCGGGATCGGCTGCTCGCCGAGCAGGTGCTGGACCGTCTCGGCGAGCCCCCGCAGGGGGACCACCGGCACGCTGCCGAGCGCCGCGGCCTCGCCGGCGTTCGCCGCGGGCAGGAGCACCTCCCGCGCGCCGCGCCGATGGCCCAGGTCGGCGATGGCCAGGCCGCCCCGGACCGGGCGGATCTCGCCGTCCAGGCCGAGCTCGCCGCAGATCAGCCGCCCCTGGAGCACGTCCTGGGGGATGTGCTCGTAGGCCACGAGCAGCGCCAGGGCGATGGCCAGGTCGAGATGGTTGCCCTCCTTGCGGAGATCCGCGGGGGCGAGATTGATGACGATGGATTTCGGCGGCAGATCGAAGCCGCAGTTCTTGATCGCGGCTCGCACTCGCTCGCGGCTCTCCTTCACCGCGGCATCGGCGAGCCCTACGATCTGCACCTGCGGCAGGCCGTTGTGGACGTCGACCTCGACTTGAACCGGCCGGGCTTCGATACCCCATGGGGTGGCTGTGGACGCACGGGCTAGCATTTGAAAAGAGTAGGAACGGAATCCGGATCCAAAATGTCATTCCTTTGAATCGTGAAACGTCATTGAGAGTCCTGATCGTCGCTACGAAGTCCCCCTGGCCGCCGGTCGACGGCGGCCGTCTCCTGCTGTCTCTGACCCTGGAAGGGCTCGAGCGAGAGGGCTGCCGCTTCACGCTGATCGCTCCCGAAGTCGGGCCGGTGAGCCCGGCTCTGGCACTGGGCCGGTCCTGGCAGCTTCCTCTGGCGCTCGCCCGCCACGCGCAGCCGGTCGTACGCCAGGAAGTCGAGCGCCGGCTTGCTGCCGAGCGCTTCGACGTGGTGCACGTGGAGCAGCTCCAAGCCCTGCCGCAGGCGGAGCCGGCCCTGCGCCGCGGTATTCCGGTGGTGCTGCGGGCAGAGAACGTCGAGAGCGACCTCTGGGCGGCGACCGCCGCGCTCACTCCGGGCTGGAAGGGGAGGGTGCTGGCCAGGGAGGCGAGAAGGCTGGCGAGGTGGGAGGGCGAGGCGGTGCGGCGGGTCGCGGCGACCCTGCCCCTGAGCGAGGAGGATGCGGCGCGCCTGCGGCAGCTGGCCGGAGGAGGGCGGGTGAGGGTGGTCCGCGCGCCGTTCCCGGAGCTCGTGCCGGGACCGTCAAGTCTGGCCGGAGATCCGCCGGTCGTGCTTCTGGTCAGCCGGGGATGGCTGCCGAACGAGGACTCGGTCCGCTGGTTCCTGGGCGAGGTCTGGCCCGCGGTGCGCGCCGGGGTGCCCGGCGCAGTGCTCCATGTCTTCGGCGGAGAACCGGGCGGGAGCCCCGGCGTGGTCCATCATCCCTCTCCTCGCGACAGCGCCGAGGCGTTCGCCCCGGGGTCGATCCTGGCCGTGCCGCTGCGCATCGGCTCGGGCGTGCGCATGAAGGTGCTGGAGGCCTGGGCCCGCGGCGTGCCGGTCGTGGGGACGTCCGCGGCGGTCTCGGGGCTGGAGGTGGAAACCGGCCGCGAGGCGCTGGTGGCGGACGATCCGGCCGCGTTCGCCCGCGCCGTGGCGCGCCTCCGGTCGGAGCCCGGGCTGGCGCAGAGGCTCGTCGAGGAGGGGCGCCGCGCCCTGCGGGAGAGGCATGAGCCCGCCAGGATCGTGGCGGACCTCCTCTCCGTCTATGAGGAGGTGCGCGGGACTTGGCCGGCGGCGCGCTCGGAAGGCTCGTGACCGCCGTGCAGGTAGAGGTTCAGCACCTCCGCGGTCCCGCCGTCGGCGCGCAGCTGGCCGGCATCCAGCCAGACGCAGCGCGTGCAGGTGTCGCGGACCACCTTCTCGCTGTGGGAGACGACCAGGATCGTGATCCCGGCCTCGTGGAAGGTGCGCATCTTCTTCTCGCACTTCTCGGTGAAGGCGGCATCCCCCACGGTCAGGATCTCGTCCAGGATCAGGATCTCGGGCAGCCAGGCCGTGGCGACGGAAAAACCCAGCCGGGCGAGCATGCCCGAGGAGTAGTTGCGGATCGGCGAGCGGATGAAGTCCCCCAGGCCGCTGAAGTCGACGATCTCCTCCAGCTTCTCCTGGATCTCGCGCCGCGTCCGGCCGAGGAGCAGGGCGTTGAGATAGATGTTTTCGAGGCCGGTCAGCTCATGGTCGAAGCCGGTGCCGAGCTCCAGGATCGGCGAGACCATCCCGCGCACGTCGATCTTCCCCTGCGAGGGCTTGAGCACCCGTGAGATGACCTTGAGCAGCGTGCTCTTGCCCGCGCCGTTGCGCCCCACGATGCCCACCGTCTCCCCCTCGCGCACGGTCAGGTCCACGTCGCGCAGCGCCCACAGCTTCTCGTAGGCCAGGGCCCCCTTCATCCAGTGGATCGCGTACTCCTTGATCGAGGGGATGCGCTGCTTCGCCAGGCGATAGCAGAGGGAAACGTTGTCCAGGCGGATGCGGACGTTGCCGGGTGTCTCGGGCATGGGGAGCTAGACGTAGAACGGGATGCGGTCGCTGCTCCTGCGGAAGACCCAGGCGCCGAGGGCGAAGGCGAGCGCCGCGATCACCACGGAGACCGCGAAGTGGGAGAGCGGCGGAACTTCACCTTGATAGATCGGATCCCGGAACACCTCCATGATGGAGCGCACGGGGTTGAAGCGCACGACCGAGCCCAGCGGCTCGGGCACGATCTCCTTGGGGTAGAAGACCGGGGTCAGGTACATCAGGAGGCCCAGGAGCACGCCGACCAGCTCCACCACGTCGCTGAAGAAGACCGCGAGCGGCGACAGGAGCAGCCCGGCCCCCAGGGTGAACACGGCGGCCAGGAGGATGGAGATCGGCAGGAACAGCAGCGCCGGCGTGAGAGGGTGCCCGGTCCACAGCAGGATCAGGAACAGCGGCACCATGGCGAAGAGCAGGTTCACCACCCCCGAGATCACGGTGGCCAGGGGGAACACCGCCTTGGGCACCGGCAGCTTCTGCAGGAGCTGGGCATTGCCGCGCAGGCTGTTCATGGATGCGACGATGCTCTGGCTGAAGAAGTTCCAGAACATCACCCCCGACAAGGCATAGACCGGGTAGTTGGTGATGGCGAAGCCCTTGAACAGCGCGCTGAAGACCAGCTGCAGGACCAGCATGGTGAGGAGCGGCTGCAGCATGGTCCAGACGAAGCCGATGGCCGAGCGGCGGTAGCGGACCTTCAGCTCCCGCGCCACCAGGGCGCGCACGAGATCGCGGTAACGGAGGAGGTCGAGCATACGGGCTGCTTTCTATACCGGCTGCCCGGGGATGGCAAGTTTTACCCGGCTGGAGCCTCCTCTTCCGCCCTGCCGAGCGGCGGCTCTCCCTCTGCCAATGCATGGCTCACGCTTTGCATGCTGTCGCCCCGACGTGGTTGTACGTCTCTCTTCAAAAACAGCTTGCCGGTGAGTTTCATCGGCTCAACAGGCCAGGAGACGCCAGGAGGATTTCTATGAAGATCGTGGCTTGGGGGATGGTTTGGGGGTTCAGCGCGCTCGCGCTGGCCGCTGCCGCGCAGGCGGCCGGACCGGACGAGGAGCGAGCGGAGCGGCGGGCGGAGGCGAGGTCGGCCGTTGCGGCCTCCCTCCAGGAGCGGTCGGTACGGCCTGTCGCAAAGGACGTGATCGAGCGCGAGGCCCGCTCCATCGTGCGCTCGCTGAGCGACGAGCAGGTCGAGTCCCTGCTGAGCGGCAAGGAGCTCGAAGCCGCGGCCGCGACGGCCTCCGGTGAGGAGCTGCAGAACGTCACCTCCCAGGCGCTCGGCGACGCCGAGTCCGACCTGCTGTTCGTGCCGGTCGAGCCCTGCCGCATCATCGACACGCGGCTCGCGGGCGGCATGATGGCCGCCGGCGTGGTGAGGAACTTCGAAGTCGCCGGCACCGCCAACTTCGAGGCTCAGGGTGGCAAGGCCGGCGGCTGCGGCATCCCGCTGGGCGCGTCCACGCCCCTCGCCGCGGCGGTGGTGATCAACGTCATCGCTGTCGGACCCCAGGGGCCGGGCCATCTGCGCGCCTGGGAGTTCAACCAGCCGGCGCCGAACGCCAGCATCATCAACTACTCGAACGTATCGGGCCTCAACATCGCCAATGGCGTGGTGGTGCCCATCGCCGGCATCTCCAGCCTCGACAAGGACCTGTCGATCGACGCGAACGTCTCGGCGACCTTCGTCGTGGCCGACGTGACCGGTTACTTCACGCGGTTCCCTGTCGAACAGTTCCAGGGCGGCCTGAAGTCCACCGTGATCACCACCCAGAACACCACCCTCACCAGCCTGTCCGACGGGGCGTGCAAGGAGCTCAACACCTGCACCGTGACCGCCGATGCAGCCGGGACGGTGATCGTCGAGGCCTGGGGCCAGTTCGTGGCCAACCATACGGCCGGCACCCTCGACCGGGTCGCGATCGGGGTCGAGACCGCGAGCCCGGTGGTCTGCAACGGCGACGACACCGTCGACGCTTCGGACTTCGAGGTCTCGGCGGCCCTGGGGAGCAACCCGGACGTGGACTTCACCGTCAGCCATGGGCGGGCCTTCACCCAGGCCGCGGGGCAGACGCGGACCTACCGTCTGAGCGGACAGATGATCAGCGGCGCCAGCGCCGGCGACGCGATCGAGAATTCCAGAATGATCTGCACCTTCATCCCCGATTGAGGCACGAAAGGAGCGATCATGAAGAGTCTCAAGACGTTCGCGTACGCGTGCCTCCTGGCGCTCGCCGTGGAAGCCGCAGCGGCGGCAAACCCCGGAAGCCTGCCTGTCAACACCGTTTCCGCCCTCCGGAGCTACGCCCGGGACCGGATCGCCGAGGAGCTGGAGCGCCGTGCCCTGCGGCCGATCGCGCCCGGGATCGTCGCCGCCGACGCTCGGCGGATCGCCTCCCGCATGGACGAGGCGAGCCTGCGCGCGGTCGCGGCGGGCGAGGACGTGGCGGTGGAGAAGGTCGTCGACGATGCGACCCTGCGCAGCGCCGTGGCGCCCGCGCTCGGCAGCTCGCTCAGCGACCTCGTGTTCGTCCCCCTCGCGCCCTGCCGCATCATCGACACCCGCCTCGCCGGCGGCTTCCTGGCCGCGGGAGAGACCCGCGACTTCCAGGTGGCGGGCGTCACCGAGTTCGGCGCCCAGGGCGGCACGCAGGGCGGCTGCGGCGTGCCTGCCGGCTCGGCCGAGCCCAACGCCGCGGCCGTGGTGGTCAACTTCATCGCCGTCGGCCCTGCCGGCCCCGGCGACCTGGTGGCCTGGGCCTGGGGACAGCCGAAGCCGAACGCCAGCGTGATCAACTACTCGAACGTGCCCGGCCTGAACATCGCCAACGGCGTCGTCGTGCCCATCGCCGGCACCAACCTGGTGCCGGCGGACCTCCACCTCCAGGCGGAGGTCTCGGGCACCCACGTGGTGGCGGACGTGACCGGCTACTTCACCCGCTTTCCCATGGACCAGTTCTCGGACAACGAGAAATCGATCACCGTGGTGAGCGACGGCGGGGCCGTCGACCTCTCGGCGGGCGCGTGCACGGTGGTCAACTCGTGCACGATCACCGCCTCCGCCTCCGGACAGGTGATCGTCCGCGCCTGGGCGCAGGTCTCGATCAACCACGGCACGAACATCGGCGGGGACCGCATCGCCGTCGGCGTGAAGAACGCCGATCCCGAGGTCTGCTCGAACAATGACCAGTCGATCAACGCGACCGACTTCGAGGTCCCGGACTCGCTAGCGGCCGATCCCGACGTGGACACGACCCTCTCCCACAAGCGGATCTACGCCCAGACGGGGACCAGCCCCAAAACCTATTACATCAATGCCAAAATGATCACCGGGGCGGGGACGGGAGACGTCATCGAGAGCTCCCGGATGATCTGCACCTTCACTCCCGACTGAGCGCCGCGAGCGCGTTCCTCAGCACCTGATCGTCCGTCCGTCCTTCCTCCCGGCGCGAAGCCGGGAGGAAGGGCCGGGCGAGCCTCCTGCCGGCCAGCCTCAGGAGAACCCCCCAGCGCAGCGCCCTGCCGGCGATCGCCGCC
>JBJMGZ010000657.1:0-5343 GCA_045807605.1 Thermoanaerobaculia bacterium
CAAGGGCCGCCCCTACAGAAAGGCGGGGTGTGATGTAGGGGCGGCCCTTGTGGCCGCCCTCCCCTACCCCGCCAGCTCCGACAGCGCCACGTGCAGCGCCATCACCGCGTTGGAGGCCCCGCTCAGCTCCGACACCAGCTCCTTCTCGAAGCGGTGCAGCGCCGCGGCATAGCCCTCGACGGCCAGCGCGGGATCGGCGAACAGGCGCAGGCCGGCCGAGCAGCTCGGGCAGCCCTCCTGCAGGTGGGCCAGGATCTCGGGGCTCCCCTCGCGGAGCGCCAGCTCCGGACGGAACTCCGGACGGGATAGCTGCGGGGTGTTCTTGACCAGGCTCTTCACAGCGGTTCCTCCATCGCCTTTCCATCGCGCCCTCAACCCTTTAGACGTTCCCACAAGAGAAATAGTTGCAGCCATCCTGGAGTTTCCCCTACCGGGAGAGTGACCGGGCGAAGCGGATTCATCTCGTCGGCTCGGGCCTGCAACCTTGGGCGCGCCCATTCGTCTAAAGTTACTCCTGCCTGTCTTGCGCTCATACCGGAGAGACTTCATGTCGAGATGCTTTGCTGTCGTGCTGTTGATCTCAGGGCTTGGTCTGGCGGCCTGCGGCGGCGGGGACCGCACCGCATCGGCTTCCAATCCCTCTTCCCAGAAAGAGGAACGTCGCGGAGGGGCGGAGTCCCTCACGGCACGCGAGGTCCGCGTCGTCCGCGCTGAGACCGCGAACCTCGCCCGCACCGTCGTGGTCTCGGGCACACTCGCCGCCGACGAGGAGGCCGGGCTCGGACCCAAGGTCGCCGGCCGCCTCACCTCGCTCGCCGTGGACCTCGGCGACCACGTCCGCCGCGGCCAGGTGCTGGCCCGGCTCTCCCCCACCGATTTCGAGCTCCGCGTCCGCCAGGCCGAGAACGCCCTGCAGCAGGCGCGCGCCCAGCTCGGCCTGCCGTCGGACGGACCGTCGCGGGTCATCGATCCCGCCGATACGGCAGTGGTCAAGCAGGCCGCCGCGAACCTGACGCAGGCGCAGCTCACCCGCGACCGCATGGCCCGCCTGCTCGAGCAGCAGCTCATCCCGCAGCAGGACTTCGACGCCGCCGAGGCCGCGCTCCAGGTTGCCGAGGCGCGCCACCAGGAGGCGATCGAGACCGCCCGCACCCGCCAGGCCCTGCTGGGCCAGCGGATGTCCGAGCTCGAGATCGCCCGCCAGCAGCTCCGCGATTCGGCCATCACGGCCCCGTTCGACGGCCGGATCCGCGAGCGCCAGGCCGGGGTCGGCGACTACGTGGCCGCGGGCCAGACCGTGGTCGTGCTCGTCCGGGTCCACCCGCTGCGCCTGCGCCTGGAAGTGCCGGAGCGCGAAGCGGCCGGAGTGCGCGGCGGCCAGGCGGTGCGCCTCACGGTCGAGGGCGATCCCGCGACGCACGAGGGCCGCGTGGCGCGGATCAGCCCGGCCATCCGCGAGGAGAGCCGCACGCTGCTCGTCGAGGCCGAGGTGCCCAACCCGGACGGCGCGCTGCGCCCCGGCACGTTCGCCAAGGCCGAGATCGTGACCGTGGCGGACGAGCCCGCCGTGCTCGTCCCCACCTCCTCCGTGGTCAGCTTCGCGGGCATCGAGAAGGTGCTCGGCGTGGCCGACGGCAAGGCCGTCGAAAAGCGCGTCAAGACCGGCCGCCGCGCCGGCGACCGCGTCGAGATCCTGGAAGGGGCCGCCGCCGGCGACGTGGTGGTGGTCGAGCCCGGCAACCTGGTGGACGGCCAGCCCGTCACCATCGTCCCGTAAGGCGCTTCACAAGGAATACTCATGCAGAAGCTCGCCGAGATCTGTATCCGCCGGCCGGTCTTCGCGGCCATGATCGTCCTCGCCCTGGTCGTCGTGGGCGCCGCGAGCTACGGCCGCCTGGGCGTGGACCGCTTCCCGTCCGTGGACCTCCCCACCGTCTCCGTGCGCACGGCTCTCCCCGGCGCCTCGACCGAGGAGGTCGAGACCGAGGTCTCGCAGCGCATCGAGGAGACGGTCAACACGGTCGAGGGCATCCAGGAGCTGCGCTCGGTCTCGTCGGCCGGCAGCTCGTTCGTGATCGTCACGTTCGACCTCAACCGCGACATCGACACGGCCGCGCAGGACATCCGCGACCGCGTCTCCGCCGTGGTGCGCCAGCTCCCCGATGACGCGCTGCCGCCGGTGATCGCCAAGTTCAACAACGACACCGCGCCGGTGATGACGGTGGCGCTCTCGGGCAACCGCTCGCTCAAGGAGCTCACCGAGGTCGCGGACAAGGTCGTCAAGGTGCAGCTCGAGCGCTCGGCCGGCGTGGGCGAGGTGCAGATCGTGGGCGGCTTGGAGCGGGCGATCAACGTCTGGGTGGATCCCGAGCGCCTGGCGGCCTACCAGATCCCGATCACCGACGTGCGCGACGCGCTGGTGCGCCAGAACTCGGACGTGCCGGGCGGCAACGTCACCGGCTCGGCGCGCGAGATGACGCTCCGCACCATGGGCAAGCTGACCGCGGCGCGCGACTTCGACGAGCTGGTCGTGAAGACCGTCGACGCCCAGCCGGTGCGCATCCGCGATCTCGGCTACGCCGAGGACGGCACCAAGGAGCAGCGCTCGCTGGCGCGCCTGAACGGCGTGCCCACCGTCACCCTGGAGGTGCGGCGGCAGTCGGGCGCCAACACGGTCGAGGTCATCGAGGGGGTCAAGCAGGCGCTCGAGCGGGTGCAGACGCAGATCCCGGCCGATCTCAGGATGGAGATCATCCGCGACCAGTCGCGCTACATCTACGCCGCGCTCCACGAGATCAACATCCACCTGGTCCTGGGCAGCATCCTGGCCTCGCTCGTGGTGATGGCCTTCATGCGGAGCTGGCGCTCGACCCTGATCGCCGCGGTGGCGATCCCGACCTCGGTGATCTCGACGTTCGGCATGATGAAGGCCCTCGACTTCACCCTCAACAGCGTCACCATGCTCGCCCTGGTGCTGATGGTGGGCGTGGTGATCGACGACGCCATCGTGGTCCTCGAGAACATCTTCCGCTTCATCGAGGAGAAGAAGATGAGCTCCTTCGAGGCGGCCAAGAAGGCGACCCAGGAGATCGGCCTGCCGGTGCTGGCGACGACGCTGTCGCTGGTCGTCATCTTCGTGCCGGTCTCCTTCATGTCGAGTATCTCCGGGCGGTTTCTCTATCAGTTCGGCCTGACGGCGGCGGCGGCGGTGCTGGTCTCGCTGCTGGTCTCCTTCACCCTGACGCCGATGATGAGCGCCCGCATGCTGCGCGCCGAGGACGCCTCGTCCGGTCAGGGCGGCCACGAGGACCACGGGGGCGGCGCGGCCCGCTCGCGGCAGGGCTTCTACGGCCGGATCGACCGCGGCTACGAGCGGCTGCTGCGCTTCACCATGGCCCACCGGCGCGTGGCGGCCCTGATCTGCCTCGGCATCATGCTGACCTCGATCCCGCTGTTCAAGCTGGTGAAGGTGGAGTACATCCCGAGCGACGTCGACGAGTCGGAGTTCGAGATCAACGTCCGCGCGCCCGAGGGGACGAGCCTCGCCGGCATCGACGAGGCGATGCGGGCGATCGAGGCGGAGCTGCGCCAGGTCCACGGCATCCGCGACGTGCTCGCCACGGCGGGCGGCGGCTTCCTGGGCGGCGTCAACCAGGGGAGCGTCTTCGTGCGCATCACGCCGAGCGAGGAGCGCAAGTTCTCGATCTCCCGTTTCCTGAACGGCCTCGTCCACCTCGATCCCGGCGCCGCCTTCCGCGACAACTACAGCCAGCAGGAGGTGATGCTGGCGGTCCGCAAGCGGCTCTCCAGGTTCAAGGACCTGCGCTGCGCGGTGCGCAACCTGCAGTCGTTCAACATCGGCGGCGGCGGCTTCGACATCGACTTCGCCCTGCGCGGCCCGGACCTCCTGGCGCTCTCCCGATACGCCGAGCAGCTCCGCGACAAGTCCATGGAGCTCGGCGGCATCGTCGACGCCGACACCACGCTCAAGCTCGACCGGCCCGAGCTGCGGGTCGAGGTGGACCGCGAGCGCGCCGCCGCCCTCGGGGTCGACATGTCCGACGTCGGCAGCGCCCTGCAGCTGATGGTCGGCGGCGACGCCCAGGTCTCCCGCTTCCACGATCCGGGGATCAACGACGACTACGACGTCCAGCTCCGGCTCGCCGAGGGGGCGCGCAACGATCCGGAGGCGATCAAGGGCCTCTTCGTCCCGGGCCGGGACGGCAAGCTCTACCAGCTCGGCAACTTCGTGACGCTCGAGGAGGAGACCACGGCCTCCCGCGTCGATCGCCTGGACCGCCAGCGGCAGGTCAGCCTGCGCGCCAGCGTCGCACCCGGCTACGCGCTGGCGGACCGGCTGGAGGCCTTGCAGCAGGCGGTCGACGAGATGAACCTGCCGCCCACCTACTCGACGGCGGTCGGCGGCCGCGGCCGCGAGCTGGCGCGCACCTACAGCGAGTTCATCTGGGCGCTCACGCTGTCGATCATCTTCATGTACATGATTCTCGCCTCGCAGTTCGAGAGCGTGGTCCACCCGCTGACCATCCTGCTGTCGCTGCCGCTGGCGGTGCCGTTCGCCATGCTGTCGCTGTGGGCGACGCACAACACGCTGAACCTCTACTCGGCGCTGGGCATCCTGGTGCTCTTCGGGGTGGTGAAGAAGAACGCCATTCTGCAGATCGACCACATGAACAACCTGCGGGCGCAGGGGATGGAACGCCTGCCGGCGATCCTCCAGGGCAACCGCGACCGGCTGCGGCCGATCCTGATGACCACGCTGGCCCTGGTGGCCGGCATGCTCCCGCTCGCCCTCGGCACCGGCCCGGGCGCCGAGGAGCGGCGGGCGATCGCCGTCGTGGTCATCGGCGGCCAGAGCCTCTCGCTGGTGCTGACGCTGCTCGCCACCCCGGTCTTCTACTCGCTGTTCGACGACCTGCGGGGGAAGGAGAAGATGGGCGAGCTGGTGCGGCGGATGTTCCCGCGGCGTGGGGAACGGGAGATCGAGGAGGAGGCGGCGTAGGGGTCGGATTTGTATACTCCCCTTATGAGCGAACCTGAGGATAAGAAGGGCAGCGAGTTTGGTCCATGGCAACGAGCGCCGACAGCCGAAATTTTGAGGCGGCTCCGAGACCTGCCTCCTGATCCTTCCTTAATGGACGAGCTACGCGAATTTGGGGAAACCCTGGAAGATCTGGGAGATCCCTGGGAGCGATCATCTACCGCCGGCCCCGCCCGGGCGTCAACGCCCGGGCTACGTCCCAAAAACGAAGCCGGCTGAAGCCGGCTCGAAGGAATACGTCGTAGATTTGAGCCGGCTTCAGCCGGCTTTTCGTTTCCAGCGTA